>JANYDJ010000132.1 GCA_025363675.1 Flavobacteriaceae bacterium
GCTAACTTGTATATAGGGGAAGTTTTTTACGCCAAAACTTCCTCAATCTGTCAGTATGCGAATATAGTGGGAAGTTTATGCTTATTCATTTCTTTGTTACAAAAGACGAAATACCGAAAGCTACTACCCCAAAATAAAAAATATATCGCGTCTCCTAACAAATATATCGCGTCCCCGACTGCCATTATTGCGTCTCCTAACTCGTATATTGAATCTCCGCCTGCCTCTATGTCATACTTTGGTGGGTTTTTAGCCTTCGATGGGCGATAAATGCCTTCTGGTAGGTTGTATTCCGATACTGGTTGGAAATATTTGGCTTCTGCAGTTTCGTATATAGAGTCTCCTAGTAAATGGATGGGGGGTTTGAAGTTTTTTTCGGGGAGGTAGTGGTTGGTGAAAACACCAACCATGGGCAGAGTGCCTTTTGGTAGGTTGTAATCCGATGCTGGTTGGAAATATTTGGCTTCTGCTGTTTTGTATATAGAGTCTCCTAGTAAATGGATGGGGGTTTTAAAGTTTTTCTTATTTAGGATGTGGTAGGATGGACCAACCACGGCAATGCAAAAAAAAGCCCTGTAAGTTCATTACAAGGCTTTTTTATTTGTTATCGTGTAAAGCGAAGATTCGCCACGGCTGCAATTTCGAGTAAATATGAATGCGATTGCAAATACTTAAAAACGCCAATTACAAATTGGTGTTGGTGGGTGCGAAATTACAACTTTGCAGGTTTTTTTTAGAGCATTTCTATAGCATACCTGTAAGGGAAATCATTTATCTCAATAGTTTCACCAAGTGATATCTTTCCTCTGTATCTGTCAAAAGATATCTCTCTTGCTTTCGGGTTTTCGCCATGATTAAATCCAAAAATTTCTCTTGTTGCTAGGGCTTTTATCTTTTTACTATCCGATATATCGGGTCTTATATCTATTTCATGAGTTGAATAGTTATATATATAGTAATCCTCAAAAGAATATTCTTCAGAATCAGGTCTAAGAATATTTTCATTAAACTGTTCAACTTTACTTCGCTGACAATTATGACAACATATATAAAGATTCTCCCATTGGCAGACTATATTATAGTATTCTGGATTTGATTTAGGTTTAAAATGGTCTATTGAATATTCTTTTCCTCTGTCAGGGTAAGTATCGCAAAATGAACAATGTCCATCGGTCTGATTAGATAAAGCAGGTTCAAGAAGTGTATTAATTTTTTTTCCTTGAAAAGTAGGCCATTTAAAAACAAACCCATAGCTCCTAATTCTATTATTTTTATATCTTTCACCCCATTGTTCCCATCTTGTAGTAAGAAAATCAGGAGATGCTTCTCTAGTATATCTTCTCATATTTATAATGTAATCTCTTTTTTTAAAATTCTAGAAAGTTGTTTTAACTCACTGCCAATGATAGCTCGTAATTCTTCGCTTTGACTAGCTAATGACTTGGAGATCATTTTTAATTCCTTCAATAAATCACTAGATTTTTTTTTAATTATTTCATCACGTTTTTTATAGAAATGCTCTAACTGCTTTTCAACATCCACCCCGAAATTTTTCTTAATATCAAAAACTTCATCTAAAATATAACGATAGCTTTTCCCATCTTCGGAAAGGAAAGGATCCCCATCTAAAACGGAATTCCCTTTTTCATCAAGTTTAAATTTATAAATCCAGGCATCATCTATAGAACCAATCACAAAAGGGGAATGCGTTGTCAGGAAAATCTGTGCTTTAGGGAATAGTTTTTGGATTACAGGTAATATTCTCCTTTGAGCGGCAGGATGCAAATGCACATCTATTTCATCCAGAAATAAGGTAAAGTTTTCCTGCCCTTCCTTCGGCATATAGTCCAATCTAAATACTAAATCAATTAACCAACTGATGACCGACTTATAGCCATCTGCAAGGGTATTGAAATGGACAGATTTTTCATCCAGTTTTACCATTATATTTAAGCTACGTTCATCAATAATGAATTCAACTTTTCTGCCAATTATTTCACCAATAGCAGTCTCTATTTTTTGAAAAGATGCTTGATAATGTTCAGAATCTTTTTTATTGCCTTTTTGAAAAGAGAGAGCAGCCCTAGTCTTATTGTTGGCTATCCATTGAAATACGTTTGCATTTATTTTGTCAAAAACTAAAGCTTCTTTAATAGGATTAGAGTCATACTGTTTGAAAGCTTCAACCTTGGAGTCTCTTAATTGGCGATGTCCATTGTAAGCGAAAAAATTATAATAATGATATTTTGGGTCGAAGTCAGAATAATATGACTTGAAATAATTGTCATCTACAAGGCTTGCACCCCCGTGCGGAAGAAACTCTAATTTTGCTTTATTAAAGTATATTCCAACAATAGATTCATCTTTTTTCAACTTTGACATTTTTTGATGTAAAATATCAAGCAAACGTCCATTTTTTTTCTCCTCAGGTAATGAAGTGTTATATATGGAATCGAAATAAGAAAGTGCTTCTAGTATAGTAGTTTTTCCAGTTCCATTTTGACCAGTAAAAATATGAATCTCTGCTTTGTTTCTAAGAGGTTTTTTAGTAAATGATAAACTCAAACTCTCGAAAACGCCAACATTTTTTAAACTCAAACTTTCTATTCTTAAATCTTCCATACTTTGTTTTTTACATGGCAAAGGTATTGATTAAAATTGAACCTTTTCTCTCAGAAAGACGACTTCGATTTTCTTAATCAATAAAAAAGCCCTGTAAGTTCATTACAAGGCTTTCTTATTGGTTATCGTGTAAAGCGAAGGGGATTGCTTCGTCGTTCCTCCTCGCAATGACGGCTTAGTTATTATTTACAGGTTGGCCTTCTCTAGGAATTAACACTTTGCGGCTTAAGCGGAACTTGCCGGTTTTTTGGTCAATCTCTACCAGTTTTACTTGTATTTGCTCACCTATTTGTAATACACCATCCATGCTGTTGAGGCGTGCGTGCGATATTTCGGAGATATGCAACAAGCCATCTTTGCCGGGTAGTATTTCTACAAATGCACCAAAGGGTTGTATAGAACGAACAATACCATCATATATTTCGCCCACCACTGCTTTGGTGGTAATGCCTTTAATAGCCTTGGTAGCTGCTGCCATTCCTTCGCCATTGGTGGCCATAATTTCTACCACACCTTTACCACTTGGGTCTTCGGTAATAGATATAGTAGTACCTGTATCTTTTTGTAGTTGTTGTATATGCTTGCCACCTGGGCCTATAATAGCTCCAATAAACTCGTTGTCAACAACAATTGTTTCGATACGTGGGGTATGTGGTTTGTAATCTTCGTTAGGTTGGGCAAGGGTTTCTTTCATTTTGCCCAATATATGCAAACGACCTTGGCGGGCCTGCTCCAGTGCTTGGGCAAGTACATCGTAGCTAAGTCCGTTTACTTTTATATCCATTTGGCAAGCAACTATTCCTTTTTCGGTACCGCATACTTTAAAGTCCATATCGCCTAAGTGATCCTCGTCGCCAAGTATATCAGATAGAATAGCAAAATTGCCAGTAGTCTCGTCCGATATCATACCCATAGCAATACCCGATACGTGGCTGTTAAGTTTAACACCTGCATCCATTAATGCTAATGAAGTTGCACAAACGGTAGCCATAGATGATGAACCGTTTGATTCCAACACATCGCTAACTATACGTACTACATAAGGGCAAACTTCTTGGCTTGGCATTACTTTACGTACTGCACGCGAGGCCAAGTTTCCGTGACCTATCTCTCTGCGAGCAGGGGCACGGT
Organism: Flavobacteriaceae bacterium; assembly: GCA_025363675.1. Classification (GTDB taxonomy): domain Bacteria; phylum Bacteroidota; class Bacteroidia; order UKL13-3; family UKL13-3; genus CANJUD01. The sequence continues at coordinate 3,754 of JANYDJ010000132.1, forward strand.
TGGGTTTTACCTCGCCAGTTGAGAAACCGGGGAAGTTATAGTGCAACATGAAACGGCCTTTACCGCTAGCCATAGGAGCATCGAGCAATTGCTCGTCCATCTTTGAACCTAGGGTAATAGAGGTTAATGATTGTGTTTCGCCACGGGTAAATATTGCTGAACCGTGTGTTGCAGGCAAGTATCCCACTTCCGACCATATAGGTCTTATTTGGGTAAGCTCGCGTCCGTCAAGTCTTTTACGGGTATCTAATACCACATTACGGATGGCTTCTTTTTCTACGTCGTGTATATATTTTTTAATAAGGAAAGCGTCTTTACCATGGTCTTCGCCTAGGCTTTCAACAAATTCTTTTCCTATTGCTTTTAATAAAGCACTACGTTCCGATTTGGCAGATGCAGTAGATGCAACTACTACAATTTTATCGTAGCAAAAATCTTTAATGGCTTGTTTTAGTTCAAGGTCGCTGTTTTCGTGTTTGTATTCACGTTTGGTATTTCCTACCATGGCAGCAAATTCTTCCTGAGCTTGTATTTGTACTTTAATGCTTTCATGTGCAAGCTTCATAGCTTCAAGCATATCTGCTTCGCTGCATTCGCTCATTTCGCCTTCTACCATATTTAAGTCGTGCTTGGTACCGGCAACAATAAGGTCAATATCGGCATTGGCCATTTGCGATTTCAAGGGGTTGATACACCATTTGCCATCGATACGTGCAATACGAACCTCGCTTATGGGGCCATTAAATGGAATATCGGAAATAGCAATAGCTGCAGATGCGGCAAGACCAGCCAATGCATCGGGCATAATATCATCATCGGACGAGATAAGGCTAATAATTACTTGGGTATCGGCATGGTAATCGTCGGGGAACAAAGGGCGAAGGGCTCTGTCGACAATACGGCAGATAAGAACTTCGTAATCGCTTAAACGAGACTCACGACGGAGGAAGCTGCCAGGGATACGGCCCACGGCTGCAAATTTTTCTTGATAGTCGACAGATAATGGAAGGAAATCCATATCGGGTTTGGCTTCTTTGTTAGAAACCACGGTGGCCAACAACATGGTGTTGCCTTGTTTTACTACTACTGAGCCATCGGCTTGCTTGGCCAGTTTTCCTGTTTCTAGGGTAATGGTACGTCCATCGCCTAGGTCAATTGTTTTTGTAATTGGGGTTATCATAATTTTACCGCTTGTTAGTGCAACAATTTGAGGGCTGTCCACAATACCGGACCCCTTGCTGCTGTTGTTATATATTTTTAATTTGTTTGTGGCTAGTGTAGAAACTAAAACAGTCAGTTACCCAATTTATTTTTGAATAACTGACTGTTATAGTAGAATATTTATGATAGGAATTATTTCCTAAGTTCAAGTTCTTTGATGATGGCACGATAACGAAAAATATCTTTATGCGTGAGGTAATCGAGCAATGAGCGGCGTTTACCAACCATTTTAATAAGGCTCAACTCGGCAGATTTGTCCTTTTTGTTGGTTTTTAAATGACCCGAGATATGGTTAATACGGGTAGTGAATAAAGCTATTTGGCTTTCGGGGCTACCAGTATTGGTAGCTACTTTGCCATGTTTTTCAAAAATTGCTTTCTTGTCGTCAGAAGTTAAATGCATGTATGTGTTATTTTTGGGAGTGCAAAAGTAAAGAATAATTTTGCAAGTGGCAAACTTTTAATTGCTTTGAGCCGGATATTTTTTGATTTCCTTTTCAGTGAGTTTGCACAAAATCCATTCGCTATCGAAAACGGTAGGGAATTTTTCATAGAACCCGATTGCGTTTTCGTTCCAATTAAGTACCAACCATTCCAGCTTGCGAACGCCCATTTCTTGTGCCATCCCGATAAGACTCTGGAAAAGCTGTGTGCCTATCCCATTGCCTCTAAATGTATGGTGTACGATAATATCATCTAAGTAAATACATTTGCCTTTCCAAGTGGAATATTTGATAAAATAGAGGCAGATGCCAACTACTTTGCCTTTTACCTCGGCAGCAATAAAATGGAAGTATTCCGAAGCAAAGTCTTTTTCCAATTCCTCTACTGTTACTTCTACCTCGTGCGGGGCTTGTTCGTATTCGGCTAGTTCTTTAACCAATGCCATTACGGTAGGTATGTCTTCAACCCTCCCGGGCCTTATGATGATCTCCATCTCCATTGTTCTGCAAAAGTAAGAGTATTATAGGTTTATTGTTTAGTTTTCATGAAAATTGAAATACTTTTGTGTCAGTATTTTCTTTTTTTGTACCAATTGTCAGTGTCTTTTGATAAGAATCTACTACCACAACATAATTTTTGTTATAGTATAGGTATTCAAAATGAAGATAAAATGTGGAAACATTGAAAATAATAAAGAAAAACATTGAACCATAAATCACATCATATTTGTACTCCCCATTAAAAAAGTAAATACTACAAAATATTATTAATAAAGCAAAATAAAAACAATATTCTAGCGACTTGATTTGGTTTCTCAGGGTAATTTGATAGGTCATGTTAATAAGCTTTTATATCGAAATACCGTCTAGGGTTTCTTAGATAGTTTTCTAAATCTGTAAGATAAATGTAGTGGGGTTCTTAGGATAACCACGTTTGTATATTTTTACAGTATTTTCAAGTCGAGAAAAAGGCAACCCATATCAACGCTTCGTTTCTCGCAGCGAAGCTAAATTATAACTCTATCTCAATATCTGTATCACGCCATTATAGTTAGTTTCTTTTCCATCATAACTATATATTTTAACGCGGTATATATAAACTCCCATGGGTACTATCACTCCATTAGCAAACTTGGCATCCCATCTGGGTTTCATTTCACTATTCTTATATATAACACCACCCCAACGGTCGATTATTTCCATATCATACTTCTTATAATATAATCCTGTTGGGCCAAAAGTTTCATTCAAATCATCATCATTGGGTGTGAAAGTATTGGGGAAAAACACCAAGGGTTGTTGATGTAAACATAATTGATTAGAGAACGTAACCGCCTCGTAACCGCCCAGGTTTTCAATACCTTTAACCACATAACAGAAATTCTGTACCTCTGTACTGCCCAATAAGCTATCTAAATATTGGATGGGGGCTACAGGTGTTGTCAAAATCAATTGGGTCATATTGCTATCGTCAGTCCTGTATATTTCATAATGATCAACGCCTTTATTCCAATAAGTATAAGGGGTAAAATTAAGTGTGTTACTTAAATTATTGCTTTTGCCTTTTAGCCAAATTAAACAAGCCTCGTTACTGGGCACACTATAGTTACTACACGAGTCGCCTGATTGTATACGATAGCAATAAGAAGCATGTGATGCATCCACGGTACTATCATAATATACAGTATCAGTGGTGCGGGCAATTTTTACCCAACCATTGGTGCCATTTGGTTTGCGGAATATATCATAAAAAGCGATATCAAAAGTTTTAGAAGCAGTGAACTCTATTTTGGCTGTATGGTTATTTTCATAAACGGTTGCAAACTTTATATAACTTGCCGCAGGCGGTGTATGATCGTACGGTCTGGTATAAGATGAATCGCTTAAACTATTGGTTTTATATAAACTGCTAGTGGCTTTTATCTGATAGTACATTACCCTAACGCATGACAAAGGTGAATCGATATAACTTAATACAGTACCGGGCAGCGAAGCCAAACGTTTGCCATTGCGGAATACTATAAAACTATCGGCCTGCCAACCAGTATAGGTATTCCAGTTGAGACTGATATTTTGCTCTCCAGGAGTAGTAACCAATACCATACTTGCATGTACCGGGGAGAAGGTGGTACTAATATTTCCGCAACTATCCCACACAGCTACTTTAAAATAATATACCGAATCAACTGTATTGAGTTTAGAAACAGTGTAAGATAATTGTGTGGTAAAACCAGATGCCAATAACCAGTTAGAATCGTTAGCGGTGCGATAATATATAATATAACCACTCACATCATCGCTGGTTGATGGATTCCATTTTACTTTAACCTCGCCATTGGTAACACTAGTGGCAGTAACAGTAGCATTTATAATAGTGGTGGCATTAGGTGGATCTATTTCAAAAGTTTCCACTCCCACAGTATCTGATAAAGACACAAAACCGGTACTATCAAATGCAGTAATACGATAATAATATATTAAATTACAAGTAGCGAACGAATCGGAAAAGCTGGTAACTGAAGGTGCAAATTGCCCAATAGCTGTCCAAGATGTTTGACCTGAACTCATCCTTTCCAATAAATAATTCTTCACACTAAAACCTATATATTTTGACCAATTTAAATTAACAGAACCACTCATTGAAGTTGCCTGAAGTTGAACCACTTTATGTGTATCGCTCGGGGCAGATTCGTTATCGCAACTATCGGTAACTGTAATATAGAAACCATTGGCCAGATATTGGGTATTAAGCCCCTGCACCGCAAATGACAGTTTGCCATTATTCAGTTCAGGATATACATTTTTTAACTTAAAAGTAGTTCCGCTATCGTTTAAATATATATTATAACCTGTACGAATTCTATCGGTGGAAGCATTGAAAAATACTTCTACTTCTGCGTTAGAAGGATCGGTACTATTTACAGTTGCGTAGTCTATTCTAATTCTTGGTGGAGGTATGGTATCAAAGGTAACTGCCGTATTTACATTGGAAGTGCTTAAAGCAAAATCTCCAAACAATTCCGATGCTTCTATATAATACCTATAGGTGTAGGTACAGCTCACCATAGTATCTATATAACTAGTGGTGGACGAATCGACAACTGCAATTACTGCAGCGGCATTCAAAGCATCCGACCTCCATATTTTATAGTTAGCCACAGGCCATCCTTCATATTTGGTCCAGTCTACAGCTACTTGCAAATTACCAGGTGTAACAGATAAATCCATCGTTTTGTGAACTTCAGAATAAGCACCTTCACGATCGCATAAATCACGAGTCACCATTTTAAAATAATTTTGTCCCCCCTGTGTATCTATACTATCCATTACATAAGTGGTATCATTCATATTGGTAGTTTCATAATATAAATAATACTTGCTGAAAGAGCTACCATTCCAATAATATATTTGATACTTTCTTACCAAAGTATCCGTGGTTTTTGCCCAATTAAAAGTAACCTCTCCTAAAGTGCTGCTTGTAGTGGTGGTAGTGGCATTATAAATATTGGGGGCCTTGGAGAAGGGATAATTATAAGGTACCACATCTAAGGTATCACTTAGCGAATAGGTAGTTCCATCAGCACTGCGTGCTACTATCACATAGCTATAAGTACTTCCCAAATTAATACCTGAATCTTTATAAGAGAAAGTATTAGAATCGACAAGAAATAATGATTTTACTCCCAAACTATCTGTCCTATATATTTCATATTTAGAAAGTGTATTTCCAAAATAAGTATAAGGACTCCACGAAATGTTGATTTCGGGGAAACAAGCTTGGTAGTGGAACTGTAGCTTAACGGTGCATTCGGTATCGCTGGGTATAGAAACATTGTTGGTATTACAACTATCTATGGCAACTACATAATAACAATATGATTGTTGGCCAGCCAAAGCTGTAGAATCATTATAATATAATACATTGGTAACTTGTGCAATATTGGTAAAAATTGCAGAGCCGTTGTTTCTATATATATTATAATATTTTACATCGGGACTTTTACTTGCAAACCATTCCAATCTAATTAGATTATTATTGACTACAGTGGCTAATTTTACCACAGCCGGATCAGGTTTTATGGTGTCGTAAGGAATTAATAATATAGTATCGGAATACGAATAAACACCTCCAAAACCATTGGTCTTGATTCTAAAATATTGATTGGTATTACATCCCAAAGAATCAACCGTTGCAGCATTTGTTTTGTCGTCCACAAACAATACGGTGCTCCATGCACTGTCAATAAATCTTTCAATTTCTTGGTCTTTTATTGGGAAACCTGTATATATATTCCAGTTAAGTTTTACACCAAGGTTTATGGCATTCCCACTTAAGTTTACACTGGTATGGGTAGCAGAAACCAATGATGCATTCATCGCACAACTATCGTACGCTATAATAGATACACTATATGCTGAATCTTTAACCGGCAATGGTGTTATATTATAAGTAAGTGTGCTGGGCGACAAGGTATCTACCTTAGTCCAACTACCATTGGGCGATTTACATGATATCACATACTGTCCAATATCGGGCGATGAAGCTTGCCAGTTTACAGTAAGTGTATTATTATTTACCACAGTGGCGTTAATAATTTTTACCTGTGCGGGTGGAACAGAATCGAAAGGTGTGAGTATGATAGTATCAGAATAAGTTTCGCGGCCCGTAGTATTTTCTATACCTATTATAAAGTAGGTATGCGATATATTACACAATAAACTATCATGCGTCCACGTGGTGTCACTTGGCGACAAGGTATCAAGTCGTAAGAATCCTCCACTGGGCAAAAGTTCTGTTATCTCATAGCGTTGCAAATTGTAACCTGCAAACTTGTTCCAGGTAAGTATATTTTTTAAGTGCCCCGTTTTTCCTGTAAGTTGTAGCTGACTAAAAGTAACAGAATAAGATGCATTTAAGCACGAATCAATTACTGCAACCTGATAGTCATAATAACGATTTTGCACATCGGCAGTATCATAAAAAGTAAATAAATTTCCGGGAGCTACACTATATAAAAAGCCGCGTTGAACCCAAGCACTCGAATCATGCTCTTTGCGTTTTATAGCATAGCCAAATATTGAAACAGAATCTTGTTCAACAATATCAATTCTAATAGTTGTAGCATCAAAAACTGTTACATTTTTTAATACCCCCAATGCTATAAATGCAGTATCAATAGGTGGCAATGTTACGGTATCGCTTACGCTAAAATATATACCATTTGTATCTTTGGCCACCACTGCATAGCTAACATAACCATTGCAGGGCGAAGGAAAATCGGTATAAAAAGTATCGGTACCTGCCACACTACCTACAGGATAAAATGCACCAGTATCTTTACGCATAATAGTATAACTTCCCACTTTCCATCCTATATAAGGAGTCCAGTTTAATTTGTTCCTTAATTTCTTGAGGGTAACACTCAAATCCATAGTAGCATGAATGCCATTAGAATCAGTAACTATATTACATGAGTCGACACTTACCATATAATACCAATGATTTTTTGTGCGGGTATTTAATCCCATGTGGGTAAAGGTATCAAGCGTTAAAGGTATATTGTCTTTCAATAACGAATAACTACCTGCCGCACCCGTGCTTGAATAATAAAGTCTAGAGAACTTAACGAATGAATCGAGCTCCAATGCTTTCCATGCAATTAACACCGCACCATTAACGGAAGATGTTGCTATTTTACTCACCGAATGTATAACCGGGCCACGCACATTTTTAAAATCGAAATTAACAGTATCGCTTTGGCTGATATTACCACCGCCACCTTTTTCTATAGCCACAATTACATATCTATAATAGGTATTAACCAAAATTGCGGTATCAGTATAGGTAGAATCGGTTTTACTAAATGTTTTGTATACTGTATAAGCACCGCCATTACTACTGCGGTATAACTGATATTGGGCAACACCACCCGGCCAGTTTTTATAGGTGCTCCATTTCATATTATACAATCGTTTGCAAATATCTAACTGGGCATCAAGATTAATAGAGTTGTGCTGAAGTGCCTTGCCGCTGGAGTTGTTCGAACAACTGTCAAATGCTTCTAAGGTATAGGTATAATAATATTTGGCCGCATCCACATTTGAATCAGAAAAATGGGTAATGTTTCCTGCCAAAGTATCATAAGGAACAGGCGTGCCTCCATTTAATGCCCTATATAATATAATACGATTAACATCAGGATCGGTTTGACTCCAATTTAAATCGATATGGGTATGATTGGTGGTGGTTACATAATCGAACACAGGCCTTGGTGGTGGCTGTGTATCGAAAGGTTGTATAGCAATGGTATCGGAATATGAGGTAGGATAACCGCCCTGATACAAAGCTTGTATTCTATAATAATTTAATTTGCAATGCACACCCACACTATCGGTAAAAGAAGTATCGCCAGCAGTATCATTATATATATTTAACCATGAACCATTGTTCAATCTTTGTATATTATAATCGCTCACAGCAAAACCTTTGTATCCGTAGAACTGTAAAAATACGCGGTTGTTACCCGGCTGTGCGTGAAGCTGCATCGCACAATGGATAGATGAGTCAACACACTGTAAGTTCTGGCAACTGTCGTGCGACTTTATATAATAACAATATCTGTTATTTAATGCGTCAACTTTCTTATCGGTATATATAATTGGATTACCTGGAGGATAGGTGAGCACAGAATCGAGCACAAACGATCCACCATTTGTAGATTTATATATAAAATACCGATCCACATCCTTAGAAACGCTGGGGTTGAAAAGTAAATTTATTTGTGTGCCACTAATTACGGTAGCCATTTCCACATTGGGAGCTTCGGGTTTAATAGTATCAGTGGGAGTTAATATAATAGTATCACTTTCTGAATATAAATTGGTATCACTCACATCGTAAAACTGCACTTTATACCAATAGGGCGAGTAACATGAGGTGCCTGAATCAATAACAACAGAATCGTCAACAGTAAGTGTTTTGTAGGGGGTCCACACGTAGTTGTTGCCGGTATCAGCCCTTACCAATACCACTTTGCTAAATCCTTTAAAGCCTTGGTAATTGTACCACCACAACTTCACTCTAAAATTTTGAGCAACACCCTGCAAATTAACAGGAGCATGGGGCTCATACATCGAGCCTGCATTACCACAACTGTCAAGACCTTGTATTTTGTAATGATACGGAAGGTTGCCGCTGTTAATATTTGCGGTTTTATCAATGTATTTATAGTAAGCACTCTTATTACTCTTTACCGAGTCTAAAAACACAAAGGCTCCAGTGGTTTGTCGGTATAAATAATACCAAGAAACATCAAGTGAATCGTTGGGTTTCCATTCCAGCTGCACTTCTATGGCTGGGGTAACTGTAACCCTTGCATATCCTTGAATATATGGAGGCATTTTATCTTTTAAAGTATAAAAAGAAGTATAGGTGGACGATGAGGTGCAACCACCTGCACTATCGTAAGCCACTACTTTATAGCGGTGCGACGAGGTGCAACCTCTGGCATATTGCGAAATAGAATCGTTAACAGTGGTATCAGCATAAGTCCAATTGCCAGAGCCATCATCTTTATATAGCACAAATTTATACGGTTTGTAAATTGCGGTGGGGTCATTCCATAAAAGGTTCACCACACTTTGGCCGCTTAAAGTTCCTGTAAGCAAAATAGTTAAAATCGAATTTCCGCTTCCATAGTTACCACAAGTATTTACGGGCACTATTTGATATACATATTGGGTTGAGGTTGCATTTGTTACCGTACTATCGGTATAGCTTGTGGCCGTTAAACTAACCGAATCAATAATACTATAACTGCCCGATATGGGTTTTCTTAATACATAATATTTGGTAGTAAATGAACTTTGGCTTGAGGGATTTATCCAGGTTATTTTTACCTGCGTACTACTTACCACATCTGCACATCGCAGTTGCGGCGTGTTTCCCGTGGGCATATTATTAACTGTTACGGTAAATGTTTTTTGGTCAGTTCCACAATTCTGGTTAATTAAATCAACCGTCATCAGGTAAGGTTGAGAGCGTGCATGGTTGCAACCGGGTTTCCAACAAAATTGTTGGGTTACAATGCTGTCTCCCCCTTTCTTAGCAAACGTGGCCAAAGGCGGGGTGCCGCCTGATAAGGTATCGAACATTACGCCCGAAGCTGAGATAAAAAGGGAATCGCCCAGTGAATCAGTACCAGTAATATTAAAACAAATGGAGTCGCCCACTTTTACACTTTTAGCAGTACCGCCACCATAACTAACAAGTTTGGGAGGATAGTAATTGGCACAAGCTTTCGACACCACCTGCAAATCTCGCCTCACCGCACTCATTAATACCACTGAGCCGTTTGACAAGGTACGGTATTCCTGAATCTCAATAGCAATTACATAATTTTTTTGCTGTGGAGCCACTGCTGTAATTTCACCTGTAAAGGAATCCATGCTAATAGAACCACTTGAGCTTAAAGGTTGTGTAACCGAAAAACCTGATGCCCAGGTACAATACAGGTTACTTAAAGGAGGCTGAACCGGATACCCTGACATGGGGCAACTACCGCCGGGACTAGTTGATCCGTAGGGGGTTACAAAACTAAACACTACAGAGTCGCCATCTGCATCGTAGGCATTATTGCTAAACACCATTTGCTTATTGGTGCACAAAAAAGGAAGGGGCTTGTTTACAAAAGCGGGCGAGCTGTTGATATATTGGTTTGGAGGGGGGATGTATATTTGAAATGCCATTCCTACACTTCCCGAAGCCAAATCTAGATTAGTAATAGAGCCATTTCTAGCCGTTCCGCCTATGGTAATATACACACCATACGATTGAGTTATTGCCATTCCCTGCAAAGTATCAATATACACCGCTTCTTCTATACAAACACCGGTAGCGGGTATACAAGTGGGTGTTACATTAGTGGCTTTGCCGCCAACCATATACACCTGTCTGCTACCAATATTACCATAATTGGTCCCTTTATACATACCCATACATACCGGATTGGCAAATCCTGCTTTTCCATTGTAACAGTCACGGTACAATACCAACTTGGTTTCGTAATAAACTTTATTGCTTACGGTATATAAATAACGATAGGTAAAGTCGCCCCCCATCAAGTGGGTAGCCTTGGCAGAATTATAAACCCCTCCTAGAGTAAATATCAATAAAAGAAAAGCAAATGATTTCCGCGTCATTTTTGAAGGGGTAAATTTATTGATTAATAATGATATGGACAAACTTTTTGTACAAAAGGTTCGGTTTACAATTGATAATCTTTTGAATAAAAATCCAAAAAAATCCAAACCTTTTTTTATAAGCAGATAGCTGGCTGCGGTGATAGTTTGGTAAATTAATTTAAACTGATTCATTTTTGATTGATTTGATAATGCAAAGAAACTGCTACTTTTAATGCTGAATGATGATTTGCATCAGTATCCTTTCATGACCTTCATCGGTTTGTAAAATATGGACATACCTAAATTTAATTCCCCTATCAACTTGTTTGAATAAAGTAAACTCCACCTCCACAATGTTACAATAAATACGGCACCGAAATATTCTCGGTGGGTTTAATTGCAAATTATCAGCTAGATAACGTTGCGAGAAAGTATTCAGAAAACCCCCATTTACTTATAATTCAATGCGAATATAAGCAAAATTATTGTCTGCTAAAAGCCACAAATTTTTTGAACCATTGAGGCTTTCAATTCTTCACCACTTTTTTAGTCCACCTATTGCCAGCACTGTTGCTAAGTGTCACTAAATAAAGGCCCGCAGGTAAATTTGCGAAAGGTATTTGAGTTTGAGCCCCAGGTAGTAAGCTTATCTTTTTTACAAACACCGAGTTGCCTAACGGATCAATAATTTCCACCAGATAGTTATCGGATTGGGTGCCTGCAATCATTTTATTTTCAAGATATAAATCCTGGCTAACCGGATTGGGATAAACCTTTATCATTCCCTCTAAAAAAGAGTTTGAAATCCCTACCCCATAAAAATTTACTGCATCTGAAACGGAGTGGCACTGGTCAGGGTTTTTATACATGCAATAATAGCGGCCTGATTTTGTGGGTGTGTAATTAATTGATGTGGCTAGCAAGGTGCCTGTGGTATCAAACCAATTTACCACCGCATTTTGCTGGGTAGTAAGGTAGGTCATATTTGTTTGAATAGTAGGTTTTTGAGGAGGACTCAACACCCTGATATATTTTTTCATCTCTAAACTATCTGTTAGGGAATTACCAGTTACTCGTAACTTTATATCATAGTAACCGGCGGTATCATTCTGCCATATCAAAGTATCATTGGTCCCTGCAAAAACTCCATTTACAAACCAACTAATGCTCTTTATATAATCATTCTTTAAACAAATTAATTGTGCTTGTTCTCCCGGGCAAATTTGTGTTTGATTGCAATATATACCAGCCAACGGAAAACTGTCAATGCCGCAAAATTCAGTTTTTAACAAATTGTAGGCACTGGGTAAATAAAGTCTGCCGCCGCATAGGGTTATATTGCTAAAATTATTTTCGCGTTTTGCTCCATTCAATAGCAATGATTTAAAAAACAATACTCCCGATACCGGATGCTGCTTTACCCAATTGATAGTGGCTGCACATGCGGCACTATATAACAACCCAATGCCACCTACCACTTGTGGTGCGGCAAATGAGGTACCTCCATCATAGGTGTAGTTCCCATTTGAAGATGTGGTATATATATCTGTGCCGGGGGCGGCCAAATCTATACTCCTTTTACCAAAAGCCGCATTGTTGTTCAAATCGCCGTTTAAATCGTGATTGGTCACCATCACCAAAAAATGACTCAAACAACTGGTGGGCATATCGAGTGCCACATCTGTATTTATTGCTGAATTGGCCGTGGCTCCCACACTCAAAATCCCCAACTCTCCAAGACTATCATACATAGCACACCAAATTGGATAGTCTTTCGGATCCCCGTTATCTATACCAAACGAAGAATTAACAGCTACCACAAATGCCCCCTTTGCACCCTGGCTTTGTATATAATACTTTTTTATCTGGGCATAATAACTATAGGCTTCTATTACACTTGCTTCATCGCCCGTGGGAATAGCAACTGGCAGCATTTTTATATTCCAGTTTACACCACTCACGCCCATTTTATTGTTCCCCCTTGCACCCATTACACCCGCCACAGCAGTACCATGGTCAGAAGGGGGGATACTATCGTTGCCAAGCACGGTATTATAACCTCTATAATCGTCTATATACCCATTACTGTCATCGTCAATTTTATTATTGGGTATTTCCTTGTAATTTATATATAAATTTGGCTCCAGGTCTGGATGACTTGTTTCCAAACCCAGTTCTACCAAACCCAGTACAATAGTATCATTGGTTTTGGTAACGCCACCCCTAGTGCTGTCCCATACTGCAGCTGCTCCAATATCAATACCTGGGTTTTGATTGTTACTGAGATGCCATTGTTTATTAAAAAAAGTATCATCGGGTGTGGTTGCCCGCATATATACTTTGTGGTTACGCTGAACGATTGCTACCTCTGGATTTTTTTTCAGCAGGCTTATAAGCTGGTCTACATCCCCTCCCTTTTCTGGCTCTATCATATATATCTGATACAGTTTCGACAAACATTTTACGATATGTATATGATGGTTGCTCGCTAATATTTCTATCCCATCTCTATTCTTCATCATAACCAAAGCCTGCTTATCTGGGTTTTGGGCGAAAAGAGAATAGCTGCCGCAAAAAAGAAACGCTATAAAAAAAACAACATACCCTATATATAAAAACCACCGACGTAAGGGCCTAGGCTCATTTATCGGTGGTTTTATTTTCATTTCAGACGCTACAATATCAATTACCTCAACACTACTTTTTGTTCAAGTGTTTCAGTACCTGTTACTATCCTAATCAAATATATTCCTTTGGCATAAGGAGACAAATCAAGAACAGTTTTCGATTGCAGATCATATATTCCAACCTGCTTCCCGGTGATGTCAATTACACTTATACGACCTGTATTATAAGGTGATTCAACTACCACGATTCCATTGGTAGGATTTGGATAAATCGCAAAGGCTTTTTTGTTGCTTATATTCTGCAAGCCTGTATAAGTACAAGGGGTACTATATTTATTTCCAGGCGAACCTGCTGCACATCCACAGAACCAAGAACTGGGGTTACTAAATGCTTGCTTGGTGGTGTCAGATAACTCAAGTGTATATTCCAAACCATCAGCACAAATGGGCCAAGGGGCAGTATTGGCATAGTTTATATAAAACCTCAACTTGCCTGCAGTATCGAATAATTCTATACTGCCTTGTTTAGGTAAATCCATCGCGGTCCATGTAGTATGATTGGTTACATTGGGCCAATACTGAGCTAGCTTGCTATCATCCTTGTTCAATAACTGGTATTGTTTTGATTGAACACTTAGGTTACCCGAAAACTTAAAGTTTAAGGCTCCGATATCTACCCTCCATTGGTCGATGAGCATGGTGCTACCCGAATTATTTTTTATTTCGAGCCATTGCCCTGCATCAAACAAAGGTCCGGGATTATAATTTATTTCACTCACTATCAATGGGTATTGACAAGCTGAGTAAGGACTACCAGGCGAACCACCAATACAACCCTGGAACCACGCATTATTATTACCTGCGGCCAATACGTTCATGTCCCTCTCCAAACTGCGACCCGTACCTACTACTTCCGTGGGCCAGCCATTGCCACCATTATATCCGAATATACCCACAAAGGCATGTTTTGTATTATATAGTTTTATATAGCCATTGGTATCTGCCAAATCGAAACCACTCATCGATATTGCATTCACTCCTTTATTATATAAGGTAAAGTTGGTGAGATCGCTTGCAAAAACCAATCGCTCATCTTGTAACATAATTGTTTTTTCAGGAACAATATATGTTTTGGTAGAATCTGAGTTAATAATTAAATAATTGCTTAAATCTATGGGGTTGGTATTTGTATTTGCAAGTTCAATCCAATCGCCTGTATTGTTTTTTGGATGCGGCTTAAACATAATCTCTGATATAGTAGCATCGCCAGTGCACACACTGTTAGTGGCACCGGGCGAACCCATTAAACAATAGTTTGCCCAATTGGCTGCTATATAACTAATTTTCGCACTGTCATTCATAGCAATGGTATACCCATTTGCATCTGCTTTTGGCCACGCCGTAGTATCATAACTTATAGCCGCTACTGCCTTACCTGTCTTATCTAAAATAACAATTCCATCGTTCACACTTAAATCAAAAGTGCCTTCGGCTTTTAAGAATGATTGCACCGTGAACTGTTTGTTGAATTTGGTTTTATCATTCACCACAACCAATCTAAATCCTGCGGGTATAATAGTGTTAGCAGGTAGTACAAAACTTTGTCCGCTTTGTATGGTCTGAATGCTAAAGCCACTCAAGTCTTTAAGCTGGCTGCTTTTATTCCATAACTCAAACCAATCGCCCGCATCGGCTTTTGGATGACTTTGATAATTGATCTCCGTAAAGAGTATATTCTCTGGACAAGTACTATAATCTTTTCCTGGCGAACCTGATATGCATCCACCAAACCACGAACTGCCCAAGTTGGGGTCATTGCTTAGTGAAATTCTTTCCAAGGTTCTTTCAGTTAAATAGGCATCCTTTGTCCATCCCTTAGAAAAATCGTAAGGAATAGCATATATCAATTTATGGTCTTCATTATATACTTTTAAGGTATCGGCATTGTCATCAAAATAATAACCGCCCGACACATGACTATAAGTATTATAATAACTGGCAAATAAAGATGAGTCTGGGCTCACAACTAAAAAATCGCCCGGTTTCAAAATTTTATCGGTATGTATTTGTCCGGAAAGAGAGCCATTTGCATTGCTAATTTCCCATCCATCCATACTGGCAAAAGAACTGCTATTGTTTTTAAATTCTATCCAATCTCCACTTTTCGACCACGAGGCACTTGCCAACTGCATTTCAGTAATAACCGCACCATTTGAACATGGACTATATGCCGTAGTAGGCGAGCCACCCAAGCATCCGGCAAACCAATAGTTAGGACCTACCGAGCCACTTAAAGTATCGTTGCCTTCTAGGGTGTATCCTTTTCCATCGGCTTTAGCAATAGCCGAACTATTATACATTGTTTGAGAAATAAGTTCGGCTTGTTTATTATATATTTTTAGGATTTCATTTTTCTGTAAATTAAAACTAATGTTTCCAAATATAGGAATATTGGGAAATACTTTTCTGAAATTAACACTGTCATTACAAAGCACCACACGCTGATTGGCTGCTAGCACACTGTTTTGCGGAAAACTATAACTGCCTCCATAAGCATTTTTTAAAGTAAAATAACTCAAATCGTAACTACTATTTGTTTTGTTCCAAATCTCTAACCATTGACCTGCATTTATAATAGTAGAAGGAGTATGATTTATTTCGGAAATCACTATTTTTTCATCACATTTTTGATAAGGCCCGCCTGGTGAACCTTCAATACATCCATCGAACCAAGAAGTATAATACAACGAGCTGTCATATATGCTTGTACGTTCCTGTGTGCGGCCATTTCCGTTTGCTCCTTGTGGCCAGTTGCTAGAAGTTCCATCGAAAGATGCGGTAGCGAACAAGGTTCCAAAATTGTCTCTCAGTTTTATAGTTTGAGGTTTATTATTTACCAAATCGAAATTGAAATTACCCATTATTTTAACACCCGAATGGCGTTGTTTGAACTTGGTGGTATCATAACAAAAAACCAAGTATTCATCTTTATATATTACGGGAGCTTTTTGGAAAGTGTATACAAAACTACTATCCCCATTTTGCAGTCGGAAACCAGAAGGTTCAACTGGCAGCGAACCTGTATTTTGAACTTCAAACCAATCGCCTGAATTAATTGATAAGTCACTATTATAGTTTATTTCTGTAATAGCAAGTTGTCCGCCGCAAGCCCCTTTTATTTTACCTGGCGAACCGCAAGGACAGGCCGTAGCCCAACTTTGAGGCTGCGAAGCAAAAATAGAATCTTTTTTCCAATCAAGTGTATAAGAACCTCCATTGGTAGCACTTAAAGTATAATTCCATGTGGAATCAATATAATAAGCTACACCATAATGTAATTTGCTATTTGGATCACGAAGCACTATATAATCACCCAGTGAACCCAAACCAAAATTGAAATCGCCCAAAACATTGGTTAGATTGGGGAACAGTTTTAATAATTTACTCTTTTTATTACTTACCACTATGCGGTCGTTGGGCTGCAATACAGTGCCACTTGGGAATAAGAAAGTATCTTGCAAGCTATTGTCTTGGAATAACCAGCCTGATATGTCTTTTGCTACTTTATGAGTATTCCATATTTCAATCCAATCACCCGCATCGGCTGTAATATTGCTATTATAATTTATTTCGCTTACAAAAATGCTATCATCGCAAGGCACAAATGGACCACCTGGAGAACCACCAAGGCATCCGCGTTTCCATGCTTTAGGGTCACTTTGCCAAGCAACAGTATCTTTAACTTCTAAGGTATATCCTGTACCAGCAATTCGTGTTGGCCAACCTAATGTATCGTCATAGTTCATAGCGGCTATCAGTTTTGTGCCGTCCAGAAAACGAATATTACCACCCGTCGATTTTAGACTAAAATTAATATTCCCAATATAATTTTTCACATGGGGATACATTGTTTTAAATTTAATAGAGTCAGCGATGAATACCATATAATCCCCTGATTTAAGAATGGTATTATAGGGTATTGTAAAGGATGAAAAAGTATCTCTGCCATATGCTTTCCATCTAGATATATTAAGATCGGAGGGCGATGAATTTTTAACCTCGAACCAGTCGCCAGCATCGTTGAAAGGGGCAGATTTGTAATTTATTTCCGTAAATAATATGCCGCCTATACAATTTGCAGGAGTGGTGCCCGGAGAACCTCCCATACAAGCACTGAACCAACTGTTTCCATCAGAAAAATCATCTGCAGAATCTTTAAGTTCTAATGTATAACCTTGTCCATCGGCCTTTTGAGTAAAAGTACCATGGTTATCAAATGCCACTGAAAATATAAGAGTATCAGCAGGTGTATAAATACGAATGACATCAACACCGCTAGATAATTTCAACCCTTCCAATGATACAAAATTAGTAACACTTGGATTGATAGTTTTAAATGCGGTGGTATCTCCCACACATACCAATCTATTACCAGGAGCAATTTTGGTATTTGCTGGAAATACAAAAGAATTATATATAATTTTATCACGAACAATATAATTGCTGAGGTCGATGGTTGATGAAGTGTGGTTATATAATTCAAACCAATCGCCTGATGCGGCAAATTTTGGCGGATGATAATTTATTTCTGAAACTTTAATAAACTCACTGCATTTTGAGAACGATGCACCTGGAGAACCACGCATGCAACCGTTTCTCCAATTTAGTGCGTTTGATGCCAATAAAGTATCGTTAATCAATTCCATATTTCTTCCATAACCATAAGCATCAAGTGGCCAAGGTTGTTGATTTGTATAGTGTATACTTACAATAGTTTTCCCTTGGTTATCTACCAATTCTATTTCATCGGCTTTATTATTCAATTGCACACCTGTTTGAATTAAGGGAGCAGTAACATTAGCGTATTGGCTGCGGAACAAATTTGTATCACTACATAATATCCATCTTGTTTTTGCAGGTATGGCAGTTCCTGGTGCAAATACATATTTATTCCATACGATATTGGTATTTATTTTCCATTCTGTTAAATCAATATCAGAACTGCCATTGTTGGTTAGTTCCATCCAGTTCCCTGAATTTAAAATTTTATCTGAATTATAATGCACTTCGGTAATGTTCAGTTTGAGTGCCGTGTCGGTACCAGTTGCAACAAAATAGGCTATAAGTTCACCACCTTGTTTTGTAAAATTTTTATCAATTGTAATATTGCTATCATTGGCACTAAGTGCGGAACCACTCCAATGACTAAAAGTGTATCCCGGATTTGGAATTGCTGTAACGGTAACATTATTACCATTAAAATAGGTTCCTTTCCATGGGAATTTACTTGGATATATACTACTTACTTTCATACGCCCTGCACCTACTGAAGAAACTTTGAAGATCAGGTTTACGGTATCACTAAGTGAGAAATAATCTTTTATATATTTACGGGCATATATATTTCTCTTATAGGCAAAAGTATTAATTACATTAACCTCGCTCATCCATTCAGAATATTTGGTAGATGTTCCTCCTGGAGGGCTAAACTGACCTGACCAGCGGGCGAAACTTTTGTCCATATCATGATATAATGAATCAACAAATGTTTTGAGCATGGCTTGCACGGTAGTCATATGAAACGCAGTATTAATCAAATCTGCCTGCCTGTTAATAAAGTACTTTTTGAACTTGGCATTCTTAATTAATATTTTTATTAGGCTGGCTGGGTTTTGCCCGCCATCCATGGTACTTTTAAAATAGTCTTCCATCGGGTCTGTATTACCGCTTCCCCAATTAATTCCAAAAGCAAAATCCAAATCCCACAACATGAAACGCCATTTTTTATTTCCTCCCCATGGTCTCCACCAGCGTATATTATTGCCCGGCCAGTCGTGGTTAATTACATAAGTCTCGGTAAAAAAATAGTCTGTCCAGTTTTGCCAGTCCACTGTTTTGGCTATTCTGTTAAAAGTAGCATCGCTCATTGTGCTACCACTTGAATAAGCACTAATAGTATCAACCAATTTGTCCCATGTCTTACCATCACCATACATAGCAGGGTAACTGGTACTATAATGTATCATATCGATACTGTCTTTGCTTACTCCTCGGTTTTGATAACAATAATTATTGTCTTGCCTCTCCTGCAAATAGTACATGCCCCAAAACTTTCCATTTATATATCCTTTCACGGGCCGTGATATTTCCACATCTTGATTTGTACTTAAAGATAAGGCCATGGTTAGCTCATCACGCATATGGGCCCTAAACCAATCAACCCCTGCATTACGCACGTTAAAACTTGATACATTTGGTAATTTCTTTTGCCAGAATAAATCACCAGCAATACTGCTGCTATCTAGATAATTGGTGGTCTCCACCCGTACACTTTTTTGAGCAAACGAACGTGAGTAGTTTCCATGGGGCGTATATAAACATCCAAATTGTTTCTCCGTTTTTCCTTCTTTATTAAATAACTCAAAGTAACCTTCACGCAAAGCATTGGCAAAATAAACTCCTGTACTGGGGTTAAAAAAACTATCGGGATTGCATGACATAGAAACTGCTGGCGTATACAATGAATCGTTCACAAAATAAGTTTGCACCTGCTGCGGGCTGGGCAATAATCCAGTCAAATAACAGCGGGCTTTAATAACTTTGGTACTATCGAAAGTAAGTGGTTTTGTATATTTTGTAGATTTATTTGTTGGATAGCTTCCATCGGTAGTAAAATATATAGTTGCATTGTCGGGCGAGGTCATTGTAACAGTTAGTTTATATCTTCCCGAAGAAACCTTTTGATTATATATACCATCCTCAGGCGAAAAATTAGGGGCTTTGCAGTAAGCAGTAAATTTATTACCTGAGTTGGTCGCATTAGGAGTTGGCTTATCAGATATATACCATTTGCCACCATCGGGCATGCGGGCATAGGTCTCTCTGGAAGTAGTTCCGCCTACTATATGGCTATCTAAAATTTTACCATTAGTATCACAAAGAAGCAGTTCTTGACTATTACTGTTCTGGCTAAGTTTAAAATTGGCATGGGCTTTATTGCTTTTGTAATAGTTTTTACCATCGGCAAATATTACATATTTATTACCCGCAGCCATAGTAACGCTGGTAGATATACGCCACATAGTGGGGTTAGCTCTATCGTTTGAAAAACAGTAGTTTCTTAAGTCGATAGATGAAGAACCTGTGTTGAGGTAAACCTCGAACCAAGGATCCCATTTGCCATTTTCATCGGCTATGGAACCTGCATTGGCACTCGAAATTTCATTGATAAATAACTGACAATTACCAGCAAAAGGTAATAATATCAAAAACAGAATAGGATAAATTTTTTTAAGCATGACGAGAATTATGAATAAACAATGTTAATTAAATGTGATGTAAAATTTAACTACGAAATAAGGGAAAAGAGTTGGAATTTGCAAGGGTGAATTTTATCTATTTACCAAGGGAATTTATCTGTCAATAACAATTCCAAATTGCAAAAAAAGTGATACTTGTAAAACAAAAAGAGAGCAGGGGTGTTTGATATCTAATTTATGGCTAGGTTTTCAATTCGTGATATAGAAAAATTTACAGGGGTTAAGGCCCACACACTCCGCATTTGGGAGCAACGCTATAATATATTAACGCCCAAGCGTACCGATACCAACATCAGATATTATGATGATGCGGACCTAAAGCAGTTGCTGGGCATCTCCATACTTATCAATAATGGCTATCGGATATCGAAAGCAGCTTGCATGTGCCGCGAGGAGGTGGATGGCAAAGTGCGAGAGATAACAGAACATACCGTATCAGACAGTAATCAGATTATGGGCCTCGTGTCAGCCATGTTAGAACTGGACGAGCCGGCTTTTAATAAATTGCTCAATACCCAAATTCTGCAACTGGGCTTTGAACAAACAGTAATAAAAGTGTTGTTCCCCTTTCTCAAACATTTAGGTATGCTATGGATGACAGGTACTGTGCATCCTGCTCATGAGCATTTTGTAACTAACCTTATCAAACAAAAATTATATGTTGCCATTGAGGGACAGGTACCCAAATATAAAAATGATTCACTCAAATTTTTATTGTACCTACCTGAAGGCGAATCGCACGAAATAGGTTTACTTTTTGCCAATTATGTATTGCGTTGCCGCGGCCACCAAACTATATATTTGGGACAAAACACGCCCGAAGAAGATATAGTACAAGTATTTGAACTATACAATCCCGATGTGGTTTTTTTAACGGTAACAGCCTGTTCCACTATTGACGAAATGCCCTCGTTTATTGAACATACGGCTAGCCTGTGGAAAGACAAGCAAATATATATTGCCGGCAAAATGTGCGATGGTTTAAAAGAACATCTTCCACAAGGAATGAACTGGGTAAAAGACCTCGATGATTTAATGGAGCAAATGGATAGGAATAAGAAAGCAAATTAGCGAGTTAGCAGTTGGCAGTTGGCAGTACCCTGTGGGCTACCAACGGAAGCAACGAAGCGTAGCTTCCGCCAAATGCCTCCTGCTTACCGTCAACTGCTTTATCAAAATCCCGATTCCAAAAATCCCAAATCCTTTATATTTGCCCCCATGCAAAGTTTAGTACCCAACATCTTTGTGAATGATATATCAGCCACAATTGCCTTTTACCAAAAACTCGGTTTCCAAATTATTACTACTGTTCCCGAAACAGGAGATTATGTGTGGGTAATGATGACCTGCGAAAAAGTTACTGTGATGTTTCAAACCTATGATAGCTTAAAAGATGAACTTCCCGAAATTAGTCGAGAACAAAATAGCGGACCACTTTTATTATATATACAAGTTCAAAATATCAGAACATTTTATGAAGAAGTAAGTAAGTTTGCCAAAGTATTAAAAGGATTGGAAAAAACTTTTTATGGTGCTACAGAATTTACCATACAAGACAATAATGGAATAATTCTAACTTTTGCGGAAGACGAATAAAACAGTATCAAGTAGAAAGTATCAGGTATCAAGACTTAGTCGCTGCTTCCGCGGGATAACAAAAGCATTTCATTCATCATTATATAAACTCATGAAAAAGCAAAACATCGACCCACGCATCGACACTTATATAGAAAAAGCCACTCCGTTTGCACAACCAATTTTAGATCATATAAGAAGTTTGGTACATCAAGTTTGCCCCAATGTGGAAGAAACGATGAAATGGAGTTTCCCGCATTTCGATTATAAAGGTGCGATGATGTGCAGTATGGCTTCGTTTAAAAACCACATGGCATTTGGTTTTTGGAAAGCCTCTATAATGGAGGACCCATACAGTATTTTGCAACAAGAAAATAGAACTGCTATGGGGCATTTGGGTAAAATTAAAACGATGAAAGATTTGCCCAAAGATAAAATAATGCTTGAATATATAAAGCAAGCAATGATACTAAATGAGCAAGGAATTAAGATAGTAAAAGCTCCTGTAAAATCAGCACCCAAAAAAGAAGTGATAGTCCCCGATTATTTTATAAAGGCACTCGGTAAAAATATAAAAGCGTTAGAAACATTTGAAAACTTTAGTCCATCACATCGCAGAGAATATATAAACTGGATTACCGAAGCCAAAACCGAAACAACGCGAGACAAGCGATTGGCAACTGCTATTGAATGGTTGAGCGAAGGGAAGATTAAGGATTGGAAATATGTGAGGAAATGATTTTGTATAAAGTATATAGTAGCAAGTATAAAGTACTATAAACTTATATAAATATTCTACAGGAATTGTATAAAAGAGTACTATGCTTCGATAATCACGATAACTATGGCAACTACCACCAATAGGGGACAGCATGACAATGTATTAAACCGCAAAACTCTCCCCACACCCACAACTCCTGCTCGCATTGGGGTTTATAAAACTAAAACCTTTTCCGTTTAGTCCATCAGAGAAATCTAATTCGGTGCCGCACAGGTAGAGAAAACTTTTCATATCGCATAAAATTTTCTCACCTTTGTCTTCAAACAATTGGTCACCCGCTTTCATCTCATTATCGAAATCGAGATTATAAGTAAGTCCGCTACAACCACCACCCACTACCGAAACCCGAATCATATAATCGGCAGTTAAGTGCGACTCTTGTTTGAGTTGATCTATTTTAGTTTTTGCTATATCAGATACTGTTATCATAATATAATTACGAATTAAAAATTACGAATTACGCTGATATAATATTTGTACTCACTTGTCATCCTGAGCGTAGTCGAAGGACTATTTGAGCGGTAACGCTTCCAAACCATTCTTCACACGATAATCGTTTATTGCTGTGCGAATCGCATCTTCAGCCAATACAGAACAATGTATTTTTACTGGAGGTAATGATAGTTCTTCCACTATATCCATATTGTCAATAGTTAAAGCATCGTCAATAGTTTTACCTTTCAGCCATTCGGTAGCCAAGCTGCTGCTGGCAATTGCCGAACCGCAACCAAAAGTTTTAAACTTAGCATCGGTAATAGTATGCGTTGCTTCGTCAACTTCTATTTGAAGACGCATTACATCTCCACATTCGGGAGCACCCACAAGACCGGTGCCTACGTTCTTTTTATTTTTGTCAAGCGTTCCTATATTTCTAGGACTTGTATAATGTTCGATTACTTTCTCAGAGTATGCCATGATTGTATTTTTTATTTTATAATTATTTTATAATTGTTATTTTATATTATATTGATGCCTGAGGTTGGTGTTGTCACCAACCTCAATGCTTGTATATTATTAATGTTCTTGCCAGTCTATGCTTTTTAAATCAATGCCTTCTTTAAACATTTCCCATAACGGGCTCATCTCTCTCAATTTATTTACTGCGGTAGTTACTTGGTCAATCGCAAAATCTACTTCTTCTTCGGTAGTAAATCTGCCTAATCCGAAACGTAAACTTGAGTGGGCTAATTCATCATCCAAACCCAATGCTTTTAACACATAAGATGGTTCGAGCGATGCAGACGTACAGGCGGATCCACTTGATAGTGCTATATCTTTCACGCCCATTAATAGTCCCTCACCTTCTACATGTTTAAAAGATATATTAGATACTTGAGGCAAACGATGTCCTTTGTTTCCATTGAGATACGTTTCTTCCATTTGCAATAAAGTGGTTTCCAATTTATCACGCAATGCTACAATGCGTTTATTGTCACTATCCATATCGGTGATACATATTTCGCAGGCTTTTCCAAAACCAACAATGCCCGGCACATTTAAAGTACCTGATCTCATACCGCGTTCGTGGCCACCTCCGTCCATTTGTGAGGTAACTTTTACACGTGGATTTTTACGACGAACATATAATGCTCCCACACCTTTGGGACCATACATTTTATGAGCAGAAAATGCCATCAAATCGATGCCATCTGCTTGCACATCCACAGGTATTTTACCTACTGCTTGGGTGGCATCGGTAAAAACCAATACACCGTGCTTTCTTGCAATTACAGATATTTCTTTGATGGGATGTATTACACCAATCTCGTTATTTGCATACATTAACGACACTAAAATGGTAGTAGGTTTAATAGCTGCTTCAAGTTCTGCCAAGTTAATCATACCATCTTCCCCAACAGATAAATAGGTAATTTCAGCACCCATTTTTTCTAAATGTTTGCAGGTATCAATCACCGCTTTATGCTCTGTTTTGGTAGTTATTATATGATTGCCTTTTTCACGGTACATTTCGAATACACCTTTAATGGCAAGGTTATCCGCTTCGGTAGCACCGCTGGTAAAAATAATTTCTTTGGGATCGGCATTGATAAGTTTCGCAACTTGCTCACGGGCGTAGTCAACAGCTTCTTCTGCTTGCCATCCAAATGCGTGATTGCGGCTAGCAGCGTTACCAAAAGTATTGGTGAAATAAGGGATCATAGCCTCTACAACCCTTGGGTCGCAGGGGGTGGTGGCATTGTGGTCTAAATATATGGGTAGTTTTAACATGATAATTGTAATGCAAATTACGCTTATTTAGAACAAATAAAAATAATGATTTGTTCTAAATAGTAAATAAATAAGTTAAGTATTTAATGTTTAGTCTGTTACTATCCATAAAAAAGTGGCATAAAAAACACGGTATCCAAGGCAGACAGATAAACATTATATATTTTTGATACTAATTTTAAAATACCTTTGCAGCCATGCCCACCAAACTAAGTGTGAATATTAACAAATTTGCTACCTTGCGTAATTCTCGTGGAGGCAATAACCCGGATGTGGTAAAAGCGGCACAGGATGCTGAACGCTTTGGGGCAGATGGCATTACCGTGCATCCACGTCCCGATCAAAGACATATAAGATATGGTGATGTTTGGGAATTGAAAAAAATAGTAACAACGGAATTTAATATAGAAGGAAATCCGCATCCCGAATTTATCAAGCTGGTATTGCAGGTAAAGCCCGATC
>JANYDJ010000254.1 GCA_025363675.1 Flavobacteriaceae bacterium
TTTTAAAACACTGGACGATTTAATTGATCTGGTTTGCGAAAATATTAAAAATGATTTAACTATCAATGAAATTATAACTATTACAAGATTTGGTATTTATTGTAACCTTTTGGGATAGTTTTATAATTCTAATTGGTATTACACACTTTTAAATCTCACTCTCATTTACAAAAAAAACCCCGTCAATTACGACGGGGTTTTCAATCTTAAAAAAACAGCTGCTTACTTTTTAATAAAGTTAGCAGTGTAGGTTTTGTTGTCACTAATTGCACGTATATAATATATACCAGATTGCAAATTAGAAGCATTTATTTGATTTTGGGCAGAAATGTTTTGATTGTAAACTATGCGGCCCGTTGCGTCGTAAATAGCTATACTGCCTTTAAGTACAGCATCAGGCAACGTAATGTTCAATAGGTCGTTAGTAGGGTTAGGATACACGGTGAATTCTGTATTACCATTGCTAAATATATCTTTAATACCAGTAGTAGCAGTATAGCATCCCGAGCCTAACCACACCTGTCCACGTATTTCGCCACCAGCATTGGCAGCAGTGTGGGCATTGATATAGACACTGTCATGCCAAAACAACATAACATCAGCCCATGTTAATGGAGCTGTAGCAGCATTATTTTCCCAGAAACCCCATACGGTGCCACCTTTTGCATTGCCTTTTAACCATCCTCCAAGATCAGCTAAAACACCGCCGGTTGATCCTTTTGGTCCAGTATGGAAATGTATACCTGTAGGCTGTGTTGTCATATTGTCCATCACTACCAATACTTCTGCATTTAAGCCCATAGCGTCAATACTCACATAGCCACTGCCCATACCGTTGCTACCTGTAACATTGTTTTGTTGTGGATCCATTGATATGGTAAACCCTTCACGGGCGAGGCTCATCACCTGTCCGCGTATTTCGCCACCAGCGTTATTGGCAGTATGCACATTTATATATATTGCATTACGAACCAATCCTCCTAAAAGAAATGCATTTAAACTAGCACCAGTTAGTGTGCCACTAACATGGTTTCCATTTATACCGGCACCTAAATCAGCAACTACACTGCCCGATTGCCCCATCACACCTAGGTGAAAATGAATACCAGCAATAGCCCCGCTCAATCCATCCACAACCACATCATACCAAAGCGTATCGGCAGTAATGTTTAATTGTAACGATGCTACACCTTTCGCATTGGTAGATACACCAGCTTGTTTACCGTCTAACCAACTATAAGCCATGAGGCGACGCGGTGGGAATAATTGACCACGTATTTCGCCACCGGCATTGCTTTTATTATGCAAGTTTACATAAATATCGCCTTTCATTAAATTCATAAGCAAAGCAGAGTCAACGGTTATCCATCCCGATACCACATTGCCTGCGGTATCTGCGGTCAAATCGACTGCTACACTACCAGATTGACCAGGAGCACCTTTATGCAGATGAATTCCCGAAATAGGATCGCTTAGTCCTTGCACAACTATTTGGTACCACATGCGAGTGCGGTCAGCAGATAGGTTAAATACGCCCAAGCCATAAGCAGTGCTCGTAGTTCCTGCCTGTTTGCTGTCCATGGGAGCTGCAAAGCTCCAGTCGGTGCTTGGCATCAATTGTCCGCGAATTTCTCCTCCTCCATTAGCTGCAGTATGTATGTTAATGTAAAGTTGACTGCTCAAAAGTTTACCTATCCATTGAGGAGTTAGTTTTGAACCTGTGAACATGGTAGAAACGTGGTTGCCAGACACAAATGGATCAAGGTCGTTAACTACATTACCAGCTTGACCGGGCATGCCTTCATGAATGTGAATACCAGTAATAGCACCACTTAGGCCATTCCAGCTAATTGTGATACAGGCTGTGTCGAGTGCAGGGCTAAGTACTACAGTAGCAACGCCCATTGCTTTGGTGTTTACGCCGGCTTGCATGCCATCAATACGTGCAGTAACCATCATGCGGCCACTAAGAGTTTGTGCTGTAACTGCAAATGAGAAAATTGCAAAGGCAGCACATAAAATTGTTTTTGTAAATTGTTTCATGTTTTTTTTTGATTTGTTTAACTTTAAAACAACAAACGTGTAAAAAGAAGATTTGGTTTTATTTTTTTTAAATATTTTTATTTTGCAACCTAAATTATATCCATCTTAGAAATTTTATTAGCTGTTAATATCTGCAAAAGTTGCAAAAAAGAGGAAGGTATTTTACAAAATTTGCAAAAAATACTGCACTTTGCGTGTTCAAATTTGCCGACATAAAAACGTAGCTATGCAAAAAAATATCTCTTTCAAAAACCTGCACCACTTATTCCGAAATGCGGCATATAATATTCATAACATCAATTACCCATATATGTTTCGTAAGGAACAAGGCATATACAAGTCAATCAGTTATGGGGAGGTAGAGCAAAAGTTGAACGCAGTTTCTGCCAATATGCTAGAATTGCAAATGCAAAAGGGCGATCGTATTGCCTTTTTCATGGACAATTGTCCTGAGTATTATATGATAGACCAGGGATTGCAGCAAATAGGGTTGGTCAATGTCTCTATTTACCCTACACTTTCAGATAAGGAGGCAGCATTTGTATATAATGATGCTGGTGCCCAAATGATTTTTGTGGGAAGCCCTTTCTTATTAAAGAAAGTGGCTAAAATCATTTCTAGTATGAAAACGATAAAACTTGTAGTTACTTTGTTTGACGAACCAAAAAAAATATGGGATGATACTCGTGCAATTAGTTGGAAAGATTTTATAAATAAGGGACAAGCATTATTCCCTCAATACCAAGAAAAAATTGAAGAACTATATAACCAAGTAGGTTTACATGACTTGGCAACCCTCATATACACTTCTGGCACCACAGGCAATCCTAAAGGTGCCATGCTCACTCATAATAATTTTATTAGCGATGCTAAAAGCGGGCTCACTTTAATGTCAGCTTTTGGCCAAAACGAAAAGTTTCTGTCGTTTTTGCCCTTATGCCATGTTTACGAAAGATGTGTAACTTATTATATTGGATTATACCAAGGTGCACAAGTTGCCTTTGCCGAGAGTATCGAAAAAATATCGACGAATATGGGCGAGGTGCAGCCTACCATTATAGCCACCGTACCGCGACTAATGGAAAAGGTGGAAGAGCGAGTAAAAAAAACTATACAAAAAGAAGGTGGTTTCAAATCCAAAATATTTTATTGGGCTATAGCTAAGGGTTTACAGCGATACCGCCTACAGGTTAAGGGCAGAAAGCCTGGCCTATTGCTAGTTTTGCAACTTGCGATTGCTGAAAAAATGGTATTCTCTAAAATAAAGCAAAAACTTGGAGGGCGTATAAAATTCATAGTATCTGGTGGGGCTGCTTTACCGGTGCATGTAGCTGAGTTTTTTGCAGCCATCGGTATTAAAATATTAGAAGGTTTTGGCCTTACCGAGACATCCCCGTTTATAACTGTGAATGAATACGAAAGGCAGATTATCGGCACAGTAGGCAGAGTAGGGCCAGGGCAAGAGGTAGCAATACAAAATCCAGATACAAGAGAGGTGTACACCATACAAACTTATGATAGTTTTAGACCTGAATACGAATGCCCTGAGGGAGAAATACTGATGCGAGGCCCAAACCTCATGAAGGGCTATTGGAATCAGCCCGAAGAAACTGCCAAGGTAATTGACAAAGATGGGTGGTTCCATACTGGCGACATAGGTAAGTTCTATCTGGGCAACCTCAAAATTACAGACCGCCTAAAAAACATTATTGTAAACTCATTTGGCAAAAACATATTCCCAACGCAAGTCGAGAATGCATATCTGCAAAGCCGCCTAATTGAGCAAATATTTATTATAGGCGATAAAAGAGATTACCTTACTGCTATTATTATACCTAGTAAAGACGAATTGAAAGAAGCTTTCGGCAAGAATGAAGCTTATTTTGCCAGCAATGAAAAGTGGATTACCGAACCTGAAATAGTGCAATGGCTTAAAGCCGAAATAAATAAATATTCCTCAGGATTGGCCAAGTTCGAACAAATTAAAACATTTATTGTAAAACGCAATCCTTTTAGTATTGATGATGGTGAGATGACTCCCAAAATGAGCGTTAAAAGGAAAGTAGTAGAGGAAAAATTTGCTGAAGAGATTGATTCTATGTATTATAAGTTAATAGATGAGGATTAACCAATCCCCGATAAATTAAACCGATATAATATACGAATATGTCAAAAGTTTCACTTAATCCGTCGATAATTTGTTTGAGGTTTGTAAAAAAGAAATTGCGTAACTTTGCAAATTAAATTAATTAATGTTGGAAATAATTATATGTGGCATTTTTGCTTACCTCATTGGGTCTATACCCACTGCAGTGTGGGTTGGCAAAGGCTTTTATGAGGTTGATATTCGTGACTATGGTAGCGGTAATGCTGGTGCCACAAATACCTTTAGAGTGCTAGGCACTTGGCCCGGTATAGCAGTGTTATTGATAGACATGCTTAAAGGTCTGTTAGCAGCTAGCCTTGTTTATTTACAGCATGAGTATACTTGGGTGGATCAGTTTCATTGGGTCAACCTTAAACTTATATATGGCGGGCTGGCAGTTTTAGGGCACTTGTACCCTGTTTTTGCTGATTTTCGGGGGGGGAAAGGTATTGCTACTTTATTTGGTGTAATGGTGGCTATTCATTATTTACCAGCATTAGCATGTGCAGCAGTTTTTCTCACTATATTGCTTGCTACACGCTATGTATCATTGAGCAGTATTACTGCTGCTATTTCTTTTCCAATATTAACAGTAGTTGTCTTTCAAAAAGACAATCCCTACTTTATAGCATTTGGTATATGTGCAGCAGTGCTCGTATTATTCACTCATCAAAAAAATATCAAACGTCTCCTACTAGGCAGTGAGAGCAAAGCCAATATTTACCGTAAAAAGAAAAGTCATGGAATACGATAACCTAGAACAATATAATTTGCTCACCCTAACAGATTTGGGCTGGAATGTAATAGTTCATAACGACGATGTAAATACTTTTCAATGGGTAATAGAATGTTTAGTTGATATATGTCACCATAACCCTATACAAGCTGAACAATGTGCTTGGATAATACACCACAAAGGCAAAACATGTGTAAAAACTGGTGATTTTGAAAAAATGCAAAGTATAGCTGTAGTCCTTTGTGATAGCGGCCTTTCAGCTACTGTTGAACAAGCGGTAGAGGCTTAGTAACTATACCTATAATCTGCTTCATGAAACTATTTAAATATCTCTTTAGTCTTTCTTTTTATAAATATCTATTTCATAAGCTGCGTAGTGGATACGACCAGTACATTACTATACAACTGTTGGTTGCAAAATCGCCTAACTGTAGCATTGATAATGATATTAAATTGGTAGGTGTTGCAAATATCAGTCTTGGCCATGGTTGTAAAATTGACAAACACACTTATCTAAATGCAGGCGGCATAAAACATTATAATCAAGATGGTTCACTAATAATTGCAGATGAAACTATAATTGGTCATGGTACAATGTTATATGCAGGCGGAGGTAAAATATTAATAGGTAAACGCACTCGAGTTGGAATTGGATGCATGATAACCGCCATGCACGAAGACCCCTATATAAATCCGGATGTATCAACTTCACAACATAGCCATGTATTTGAAGAGGTGGTAATAGGGCAATGCTGTCTAATTGCAGGCGGGGCAATAATATTGGGAGGAACTTATTTAGGAGATTTTTGTATTGTAGGAGCAGGGGCAGTAGTAAAGGGTAAATATCCCGATTACACCACACTTGTCGGCAATCCTGCACGAGCGGTACCAAGGCTTGGATTCGATAAAAAAATATAGAAATCACCTCAAACAATCCCCCTAGTGGCTTAAAGCATTAAAAATGGTAGTCAAATATGCAAAATAAATTGCGAGATATCGTATTGCGAGCAGTATCACAAATTTTTAGTGAATATCAAATGCCTCTACATCAAATGAATGAGGATACCTTAATTTATGGAGAACGAGGCGGCATTAACTCATTAGCTTTGGTAAGGCTTATAGTGGACTTGGAAGAAATGGTAGAGGAAGAAATGGGGGTATCAATAACCATCACTGATGAAAAATCGTTAAGTATGAAAAATTCGCCATTTGCAACGATAGGTAGCTTGACTGAATTTGTAACTGAGTTGGCCCATACTAATAAAACCTAAAGTTTTTCGGGGGGGCAGCCTTATTTTTGCAGTTTATGCAAAGAGAGCAAACATTATTTAGCAACAATCAAAAACAACTAGCACTGCTAATCGATCCCGATAAGGCAACTCATAAGTTATTGGATGACTTGATATCGCATGCCAATCAAAGCCAAGTGGACATAATTCTTGTGGGGGGGAGTTTATTGTTGAATGGTAATTTAGAAAATTGCATTAAATACCTTAAAAACACTACAGATATACCGATAGTCATTTTCCCTGGCAATAGCATGCAGGTGAGTCCTTTAGCTGATGCCATGTTGTTTCTTTCCCTTATTTCTGGTCGCAATGCTGAGTTTTTAATAGGGCACCATATAATAGCGGCACCAGCTATTAAACACTCAGGAATAAGTTGCATTCCCACAGGATACATGCTAGTAGGTGCACATGGCACATCGGTTCAATACATGAGTAATAGCCACCCAATACCAGCGAACAAACCTGACATAGCTGTAGCTACCGCCATGGCGGGCGAAATGCTAGGTATGAAGTTAATATATATGGATGCAGGAAGTGGAGCCCCCAATCCTATATCAGCAGAAATGATTGAAAATGTAAAATCGACAATAGATATTCCTTTGGTAATAGGCGGCGGAATAAGAAACGCCAATCATGCCAAAATTGCTTTTGAAGCAGGGGCCGATTGCATTGTAATTGGCACAGTAGCTGAATTTAATCCACAAATAGTAGTGGAAATTTCGGAAATGAAGCAGATTATTAATCGCACCTTAATTAAAAATTAGAGGTGCTCTACCTCTATTAATCTGGAGTTTTCGCATTTGAAAATTCTACCATTAAATTTCTGAACTATCCGGTAATCATGTGTGGCAAGCAAAACGGCGGTACCTTCGTCGCTAATGTCATGAAGCAGTTTCATAATATCATCTGCCATTTCAGGGTCTAAATTGGCTGTGGGCTCGTCAGCCAAAATCAATTCTGGCTTGTTAAGTAGAGCCCTGGCTATCACAACACGCTGCTGTTCTCCCCCTGACAATTCGTGGGGCATTTTGTAATATTTTGTACCCAACCCTACCAAATCAAGTACTTCACGTGTTCTAAATTTAATCTTTTGCTTATCAATCCACCCAGTTGCTTGCAAAACAAATTCAAGGTTATCGAAAACGGTTCGGTCGGTTAATAATTGAAAGTCTTGAAACACAATTCCTAGCTTCCTTCTCAAAAAAGGAATATCTGAATCTTTTATATTACCCATTTCGAATCCAGCTACCGAAACTTTTCCAGAAGAAATGGGCAAAGCGGCATAAAGAGTTTTAAGTAAACTGCTTTTGCCACTACCTGTTTTCCCCACTAAGTAGCTAAAAGTTCCTGGCATTATTTCAAGATTTATTTGGTCTAAAACCAAATTTTTTCCTTGAAAAATTGAGACATCCAACAAAGAGACAACCATAATTCGCAATTATTTTTTTAATCGTGCAAATTTAAAGACTCAACTTTCCCAAAGGGTAACAGGTGGGCAAATTCTATGATTTTGTCAGTAAAATTTTGAAGCCCACATTTATCTAAGGCTCTTTCGGGGCGGTCAATTCTGAAATAAGCAATAAGCGTAAAGCCTTTGTCTCTTAACTGAATATAATCGGGTATTTTGCCTTTCCCTTTCACTTTTAACAGGTAATACATGGATAAAAAAGATAAAAAGATAAAAAAGTTTTTATGATACGGAAATTTACTCTACTTTTGCCGAAATTGTTTTAACGACAATCAAACTGCCAACAAATATACTAATTATGAAGTTTTTTAACAACAAAATTTTACTCGCAACTTTAGCCGCCTCAATCTTCATCACAGCATGTGACCCGATTAAGAAGATGAGCAAAAAGATAAAATGTGAGAATTTTAAACCAGCTCCTGAAGTAATGGAGGTGAGAGGAGATAGCTTTGAAGTAGGGTTTACCTGCAAAATGCCTCCTGGGTCTGTTTACAAAAAAGGAGTTATCAAATTTGAACCTGTTTTGATGTATGGTAACAATGAGGAAAAAGTTCTACAGACTTATGTAGTTCGTGGCCCTAAAGCAAATGAACATGCTGACATTACAATTGATGAAAAAGGTGGAAGCTTCACATACAAAACCAAAGTTTTGTATGAGCCTATTATGAGAAATTGCACCTTGGTAGTTATCCCCAACTTAAAGGTTAAAAATTATGAAGATGTTTTAGATAAATGTTTGGAGTTGCCAAAATGCACACTCACATGGGGTATTGTTGCTACTGCTGATAGCTTTAATACAGAGGAACAAGTATCTATTCCCTCTGCTATGAATCACGGAGAAGAAATGAGAAGAAAAGCTACTATTTATTATATAGTAGATACTTGGGATTTTAAACCCAAATTTATTTTGGCAAATCCACAAATTAGCAACCCAAGCGAACTCAAACAACTTGTATCATACCTAGCTGACAAAACTTCATTTGGTTTAACAGGGCTTACACTTAATTCATCTGCATCTCCCGATGGTACCTACAAGCGTAATACTTTATTGGCCCGAAATCGTGATATTACGATCTATAATTTTGTTAAAAAAGAATTGAAACGCCTTGGCTATGCTGAAGTAAGTGATTCTTTGTTCTCTGCCCGCACCAAAACTACTGAGGAAATGGAGGGACTAAGAGAAGCAATCGATACATCAAAACTTACCGACAAACAGTTCTTCTTAGATATTTTAAACTCTTCAGATTTGCCCGATGTAAAGGAGCGTAAGATGCGTGAAGAATTTGATAAAGGTAAGAATGCGGTATATTCTAATTCAAATAAAAAGCATTGGAAATCCTATCGCTATATCCTTGACCATATCATGCCACGTCTTCGTCGTTCAGAAGTAACCGTTATGGGTGAAAAAGGTGTACGGTCATGGGGAGAAATAAAAGACAAAGCTGAAAATCATAATTATGATAGTTTAAACGCTAGTGAAGTACTTCGCTATGGATATCAAATAGAGGATATGAAGCAAAAGGAAAAAACATATCGTTATTATATAACTAAATGGGCTGATGATTGGACTGGATATAACAATCTAGGAGCACTGTTAGTTATGCAAAGAAAATATGCCGATGCTAAGCAACAATTAGACAAAGCCCTATCTTTAAGCAAAGAGCATGGAGAAGTTTATAATAATTTGGGTATTTGCAATCGTAATATGAGACAATATGATAAAGCCGAAGAAAATTATAGACAAGCCAAAGCACGTGGCATCAATGAAGGACAAAATATGGGAATTTTGAGTATGGTAAGAGGTAATTATACTGAAGCAATTTCTTATTTTAAATCAGCTGAGCCTGCTAAAACATGTCAATATAATATGGCACTTTGTTATACCATGAATGGCGAATATGATAATGCTCAAAAATCTTTAGATTGTATGGAACCCAAATCTAAAACAGCTCCAACGTACTATCTGAAAGCTGTTATTGCAGCACGTGCTAAGAAATTAGATGAACTTACTGCTAATCTGTCTAAAGCGATAGCAATTGACCCTAAAATGAGATCTAAAGCTGCTGATGATAAAGAATTTGAATCTTTTAGAAGCAGACCTGAATTCCAGAAGTTAATGAATAAATAATCATTCGATTAAAATA
>JANYDJ010000256.1 GCA_025363675.1 Flavobacteriaceae bacterium
CCTTTAGATTTAGATCCTCAAACATTATTTGAGCAAAGTAAAAAAGTCAATTAACCAATACTATCTCATTCATCATAAAAATTGAGCGGTCCGCCGCGGCCCACTTATAATAATGGTAAGCAAAGTCGAACCACAAACTACCGCACCAAAGTTAAAAAACCTTTATAAGTTTCTTGCTTTTTATATCCTCTAAATTTGCAAGACAGGGTTCAGTAATAAGTTCCTTCGGCACAAACAGCTTCTGAGTTAAACAGGAAGCCGTTCCAGTTATTGCCATCATTTCCTTCTCCATCTATATTGCCAATATATACCAATTCGCCCCAGCGGTTATATATATATAAATGATAGTCGATCTCGCCTTCAATATCTATATCAAATACATCATTAATAGTGTCAGCATTGGCCGTAAATGCATTGGGTATTACCAGGTGGTGTTTTAAAAAAGCATGAACTTGCTTGCAAAGGGTGTCTACACAACCTTCTTGGTTAAATGCCTGCAAGCATATATTAAAAATGCCGGTATCGCTTCCATAATTATGCATGGGCGATACCTCGCTACTTTCATTGGGGCTGCTCCCATTTGGATTGCCGAAACTCCATTGATAACGCACCGCCCATTTCGATTTTTGCAATAGTTGTATATCTCCCGTTTCACCCATTTTAGTATCATCTATATCAAAATCGGTTAGGATATCGCTTACATATATAGGTTTTGAAATTGTATGAAAACAAGTATCATAACCGGCAGGCGGAATATTACCGGGCATATAATGTATGAGATATGCTCCTGAGTTATTATATATATGTTTGATGGTTTTGGAAGTGGTACTATCATACTTCCCATCACCCCAATCGACCCGATAAAATGTATAGGCTGTATCGCTGCTGTCTACCAAATCGAAGGCTTGGTAAGGACATACGGTATCGGGAACTAAAAAATTGGCTGGCAAATCGGGTAGCACTATTACAATTTTTTTTAGTTGAAAATTGGTATCGGGATATATAGAAGAACAGTAATATTTATTTTTTGTATCGGGATTATATATACTGTCTTCGCCATACATATATATATATAATATATTTACCAGGTTTGGTATAGGTAAAAGTAATATCAGTATCGTTAAGGGTAGATTTAATAGTATTATTGGAGTCGCCCATCAGCCATATATAACGAGAGCAAGTGGTATCGACACTGGTATTGTGAAACCGCACTGTGAGCGGGCCACAGCCAATAGAATCAGTAGCGATTTCAAAAGAAGGAACAGGTCCTTTTACATATATTTTTTTTGAAGTACTGTCTTCGCATCCTTGTTTATTTCTACTTTTTAATTTTACCGTAAACCAACCATAAGAAGAATAATTATGATAGGGATTTTGCAAATTACTGCCCCGCTTTCCATCACCGAAATCCCATTGCCACCAAACAGCCGTATCTTTATTTGTATTATAACTGCCCGAAGAAGCAGTATAACTTGAATCGAAAAGCTGGACAAATTCGCCACATAAAAATTTGGTTTTTTTCTGATAAAAGCTGAAACGAAAATCTAATATATGTACTGCAAAATTACCATAGCAAGTGTCGATACAGCCATTGCTATCAATGCTCACCATCATGGGCTTGTAGTTGCCCGCCTTTATATATACGTGCGAAGGGCGGGTGCCGGTAGCCGAATCGCCATCGCCAAAATACCAATATAGTTTTTCGGGTCTGTTGGGGAATTTCCAATAATATTGTGAGTCTTTATAAGTATATTTATTTACTTGGTTCCAATACCATACATTATCATAAAATTTAGTGAGTGAACCTTTACAAACAACCGTATCGGAATCGCTAAAACTTGCTGCATGGCCCACGTCAATTACTTTAAAAGCATAGCTGCTACAACCATGCACATCATTAAGTGTGAGGCTAACAGCCCGGTGCCCGTTGGCGTTAAAAATATGTTTCTGCGATTGTACCAACCATTGTGGTGGTTTTATAGAGTCTTTAATAATATTCCCATCTTTAAAATCCCATATAGCCAGCAGCACACTATCTTGTAACGAGTCCAAAATTTTAATCTGTACTTCTTCATTCGCACATATTCGTTGGGTAGAAGTTTGTATATCCAATTTGGGATTATATAGTTTATACCAATCGTGCATCCATATAGTATCCATACACGAATCGAGATTGCCGCTTGTTTGGTAGGCCCCAGTATAACGGGTACCTCCGCCTGTTTTACCAATAAAACCAACAGTAACCCAGCCATCGGGATTGCAAGTACTATTATAAGTGGTTTTTGGATTTCCGCTTCCATCTTTATATGCAGAATCTCGTGTAATAAAATTATTTTTATTACACGCCGAATCATAATTAATCCACCAATTTTTAAATGAGCAAGGAAGCTGCGGTTCCATTTTATCGATATAAAAATGAAATAAAGTTCCCATACATTTATTATTGCTATAATAGGTAAAGGGTTTAAGAACCGGCGGACCTATCGATACCTCTGTATACATTTTATCAATACAATGGGTAATACTATCCTCAACCAATAATTCTATTTTATAACAACCCGCTTTTGTATATAAATGGGGAGCAATGGCATCATTGCTATACCTACAATTCTGTCCTACATTTATGCCCTTGGCCACCCAAGTAGTGCAGTTCTGACTATAAGTATCGCCAAAATCGATAGTTACTTTGGCATTTTTTACTTTGGCCTGGGCAAATCGAGACACACATATACGGAATCTTGCCCTGCCTTACATTGATTGGTATTCCATATTTGCAGCGTATTTGTGTTGAGTACTGGTCCATTAATTTCTATAGAGTCATTATATATTATTTCACAAAAACCAAAATTTACTTTTTGAGATATATAAAATTTTCCCGCTCCATAATCTTTGGTAATTTTATATTGTTCCCAATCACTACTGCTAAATAATGGCGTAATGGCGGGTTTCAGTGGTTTATGGTTTTCATCATAAAAAGTGGTAGCGATTGTTTGATATAACTAGCTACCTTGGGCCGACTTATAAACACCTGATTCGTGCTAAAACAGGCATCGGGAATAGAGTCGTGCAATTGATAGGTGAGGGATAGTGGAGAAATATAAACTGCCTTGATTACGGTATCTACACATCCAGAATCATTATAACAATATAAACTAACAGTATCATATACACCTGAATAAAATGTTTTACAAAAACTACGACTGGTATCCGTAATATTTCCCGATTTCCACAGCCGGTGCGACAGGTGAGAACCGCCAAGGGCAACAGATACATCCGTAAAACATATACGTGGCGAATCACAATTTCGATTTATCGTATCTGCCCACATTTTAGCGGTGAGATCGTGTTATATTTTAATATTGATAGCATATTTTTTGGTGCATCCTTTTGTATCGGTCACCTCCATGTCTATGGTAAAATCTCCCACTTGAGAATAACTATGGCATAAGCTTTTTTTGCTGATGTTTGTACCGGTATCAATATTAGCGGCACCATCGCCCCACAATAAGATACGTTTCACCAAAGCATTATGGTCCGAGCTTTATGTGCTTTGGTTTATAATACAAATATTGTTTCTAAGGTAGCAAAATTGCGAATTGCTACTGATAGAAAATTTGGCAAAAGGCAAATTATATACTATAATAGTTATACTATCGCCGCAAGTACCTCCACTAGTTAGATTGGCTTTTACTTTTACTGTATAAGTTCCGGCTTTGGTATATAAATTGGCAGGAGAAGCTTGCGTGGATTTTTGTCCATCACCAAAATCCCAATCATAGCTACTGGGTGTTTGTGCACCGGCATCTAAAGCAAATACCATACTGCTGCCGAGGCACGAAAAATTATCGCACTTAATGGTACACGTCTGTGCAGCTGCCTGCAAACAAAGCAGATTTAATATAATAGTGCAAATAAAAAGTGGCCCGCGTATCACTAATAATAATTGTAAAGTTTTACCAAATAGATAATTAATCAGTTTTTTTTAATAAGACAAATTAAATCGGCAAAGATTGTATCCTCTAAAAAATATATCAGCACTTCCACTCCAGCGGAGTACAATTAACTACCTCACCAATGTGAGAAAACCCTTGTGCGTTTCATATTTGGTATACCCCCTAAAGCGGCACGACAGTATCCAATAATAGGTTCCCTCGGGGCATTCAAAGCCAGTATTAAACACACGCCCATTCCAGTTTTTGCCG
>JANYDJ010000164.1 GCA_025363675.1 Flavobacteriaceae bacterium
AAGAGAGTCATTTAGTATACTGAAATTTTTATTATAAATAGTATCATATTTATTAACACTCCACTTGCCCCTATAATTATTTGTACCAAATGAATACTTCAGAAAATCATTCTTTGTGTTTTGATAAATAATCACAGCAGAATCCATCCCATTAGCAATTTTTTGTTGCGATTTAAATATCAAATGAACACCTAATGTTGAATCCATCGCATAAGTAAATTCTTCTGTACTTACAATCGTATTATTTCCCAATTTTAATATTGAATGAGTCTGTTCTTTCTTACTCATACAACTTGAATAAAAAACTAAACCAAGAATAAGCAAAGAAAAAATAAAATACCTTAATTTCCGAAAAGGACACATTGTATAATAACTGATTTTGAAGTACTAAAAATAGCTGGCTAGATTACAAAAATAATACTAGCCAACTAGCTGTTTATTAAATTTAAGGGGCACAAGCTTGGATTGTACTACAAGCATGATCTGCTATTAGAGACTCGCCTGGCCCTGCGGGAGAACCATGACAGGCCTTACCTGGGACATTATTTGCAACCCAGCAATTATACCAATCAAATGACGGAGTAGCACCTCCTCCTCCTCCTTTGGGACCCATTCCTAGCCATTCAAGTAGTCTTGCTATCCAACCGCCCATACATGGCTGTATACTAGGAGGGTAATCGTTGAAATTATGGAAATCGGAAACAGTCCAGCCCAATGTTGGAGGGTCAGGAAAAGGAGTGTCACATTGTTTCGTATTGGATTTCAATTGGCTAGAGCCGCTAATTATAGCAATACTTGCTACAATTAGTAATAATTTAATTTTTCTCATTGCTTTATGTATTAGTTTTTGAAAAACAAATGTAACAATACAATACAATACAATAGGTGTGGATAACTTTCTCAAGATTGGAGTGATTTAGTATTCCCCTCCGAAAAAAACCACATCATAAAATAACAGGTTGCTGCTATATATACAATTATTTCATTGCTTACTACCGAGAAAACCATTCGCCAAATTTGTGTCAATGATAATAGATTTTCTAGTTTAAAATCTATATTGTTTAGTGAATGTATATATACACAAATACCCATTACAAGCAAGGGTGATATAATAGCAATTACGGGTATATAACTATCGGCCAATTTTTTCTTGCTTATCATACCAAAGGCAAACATACCAAGGAGCGGACCATAAGTGATAGAA
Organism: Flavobacteriaceae bacterium; assembly: GCA_025363675.1. Classification (GTDB taxonomy): domain Bacteria; phylum Bacteroidota; class Bacteroidia; order UKL13-3; family UKL13-3; genus CANJUD01. The sequence goes on from JANYDJ010000164.1 coordinate 1,205, forward strand.
CCAATTTTAAGTACCATTCCAATTACAGAATCGGCACTGCCTTTAAATACCAATACTATTAATAAAAACATGCCTGTAGCTACGCCCAAATGTATTATTTTTCTTAAAACCCCATCGCGTTTTGTTTCTCCTTTTATACCAAAAATATCTAATGATAATGAGGTAGTAAGGGCGGCCATAGCATCATCGGCTGAGGAGAAAGTGGCAGCTATCATACCCAATACAAATAAACCCATTGCCATGGGTGCAAACGAGGTGGAAGCTATATAAGGAAATATGGCATCTGTTCTATCAAAATGCAAACCAGTGCTTAATACATGTTGTGCTAATAATGCACCAATATATACAAATAATAAATTTACAATAAATACGACCACCGCAAAACTCATTATATTCTTTTGAGCATCTTTCAACGAAGGACAACTTAAGCTACGCTGCATCATTCCTTGGTCTAAGCCCGTCATTGTAACACAGATAAATAGTCCTGCTAAAAAGTTTTTGATGAACCCACTGGTTCCCGTGGTAAATACTTCGGTGAAATTATTATTGACGATCAATTGTATATTTTCACCAATGGAATTACCAAGTATTTTATTTAACTCTACTATAGCAAAACCTATAGCTGCCAGTAACAATATAGTTTGCAGCGTGTCTGTCCATATAATAGTTTTTATTCCTGATTGAAAGGTATATAGAAATATCAAAAAAAGTATAATAGCAACTGTTGCTTCAAAAGGTACATAAAATCCAAGTTGGCTTATCACCAATCCTTCCATCACTACCACTGCCAAATAAACACGTGCTGATGCTCCCAACATGCGAGAAAGTATAAAATAAAAAGCTCCTGTTTTGCGGGTCCCATTTCCAAAACGTATACTGAGATAATTATATATGGAAGTGAGATTATGCTTGTAATACAAAGGTAAAAGTATATATGATATAATGATATAGCCTACTACATAGCCCGCCACAATTTGCATATAGCTAAAGTGGGCATTTTGCACATCGCCCGTAACAGACACTAACGACACAGCAGATAGCGAAGTTCCTATAAGTCCGAAAGCTACAATATACCAAGGGCTTTTATGGTCGCCATTATAGAAAGTTTGCTGAGTGCTTTTGCGTGAGGTGAACCACGAAATAATGAGCAATACGGCAAAGTATGCTGCTATAAGTATGATAATGTCTTCAGGCTTCATTTTTCAAATATAATAATAAACTTCTAGTGGTTGGTGAAAACACACAACCACAGGCAATCGACTATAGTGCAAACATATCTAAATTTTAGATATAAATAAAAAATCGTTTCCTACAAGTGTGGAAAACCGTGGATAGAAATTCTATTAAAACAATTAAGTTATAACTACGTTTATATATAAACTGCCACTAACAAATATGCAACTTAAAAAACTTACCCTAATACCCCTGCAACTATTGCAATTCGATGAAAATTCTTGTCATCTGGTTATCACAATTAAGGCCAATGGGGAATCGTGCAATTTATTATTGGACACAGGAGCCTCTAAAACCGTTTTTGATAAAAAATCGGCTCAGAAATTTACAAAAACAAAAAAACTTAAAGTCCTAGCTGACCCTGCTATTGGATTGGGCACTCAAAACCATGAAGTATCGGAGGCAATTTTTGACACGCTACAGTTGGGAAGCATTATCTTAAAAAATCGGGCTTGTGGTGTAGTGGATATGGGCCACGTAGTAAAGCTATATAAACAGACAGTAAAGGTTGCCCTGCATGGGGTGCTGGGTAGTGATATATTGCTCGAATATGGAGCTGTGATAGATTATAGAGACCTGAGCTTGAAGCTTTGCAAAGATAAATAAGTAAGCTCACTTAATTCCCTTTCGTATTATTATCGAGCTGGCTGCGAATTTCAAAACCTACCGATTTGGAAGTTGCGAAACCCGAACTATAGCTTTGATAGTTTTTCATGTCAACCGTAATTTGCTGCACCAGTTCCATGGGAGGCATCAACAAATCAAAGTTCAAACAATATAATATACTTTGGTCAATAATTTGTTTCAGCTTTTCATTGGTTAGCAATTCCTCGCCAAAATTATTATGTTGTATATTAATGGGTCTTTTCCCTTCTATAAAAAACTGTCGTTCACGATTAACATATATTCTTGCTATCAGTTCTCCTATATCATCTTGCCTATTGTATTTAATAGAGTCTGACAAAAAATTATACACTTGAATTAAGCCACAATATATATTTTGTTTATCATTTTTTACATAGGGCGAACTTTGTATGTAATGATTTTCGGGAAATGAAAACACATTGGTATGCATCATAAATACGAGCGTGTCGCCGGCGAACTTAAATTGCACTTCAAAACTGCCCGCATTCGAATATTTTATTTCAACAGTGGGGTCAATTTTTGCCAATAAGGGGGTTAATGTTATTTGCAGGTCGTGCAGTATTTGTTTGGTTTCGTTAAAAACTTCCAAGGTAGTGCGATACACATGTTGCTTGTTAGCCGATTTGCTGATGAGTAGGTTCAGGATATCACCTTTTTCATTTGGATCCATTTTTTGTTGCAATTGAGTTTTGAGCGTGTAAAAATATGCAAATATTTTCAATCCGTTTCGACTTATTCGGGATTATCAAAAAATATAGTGTTGATTTGCGGTATAATTATGATTAAGGCAAACAAGTGGCAAGCCCCCATAGGCATATTCGATTCAGGCATTGGCGGCCTTACTGTGGCTAGGGCTATCAAAAAATTATTGCCCAATGAGTCCTTTATCTACTTTGGCGATACCGAACACATGCCCTACGGCGATAAAAGTGCTGAAGCCATTAAACATTTCTGCTTAAAAATTAGTGAAATGCTAGTGAGTAAGGGCTGTAAAATGTTGGTGATTGCTTGTAATACGGCATCGGCGGCGGCTTTTAAAGAAGTGAGCAAACAGTTCTCGGATATTCCCGTGGTAAATGTGATTGACCCAGTGGTGAACTACGTGGCAAAAAATAAAAGTCAGCATACCATTGGGGTGATTGGAACTAAAAGAACCATTAGCAGCAATGTGTACCAAAAAAAGCTGAAGCAGAAAATAAAAAATGCCCAAGTAACGGCTGTTGCTACTCCGCTTTTAGCACCTATGATAGAGGAAGGTTTTTTTAATAATAAAATAAGCCAGGCGGTTATTAATTCGTATTTGGATAAACCACGTATTAAAGATGTAGATGCTATTATATTGGGATGTACCCATTATCCACTCATTAAAGAAGAAATAAGAAACTATTATGGTACGCGGGTAGAGATTGTAGATTCATCGCAAATAGTAGCAAAAAATGTATATGATACATTGGCAAAATTTAGTTTATTAAATACGGATAAAAGCAAACCCGAATATCATTTTTATGTTAGTGATTTCACACCCTCGTTTCAGCAAACTACTAAATTGTTTTTTAAAGAGAAGATTAAATTGGAACAATTAAATCTGTGGAATGATAAATGATGAATTATGAATGATAAATATTATACACTTCACTTCGTTCAGTCAATTAATAATTTTTAATAGCCAATTCGTAATTCGTAATTTTAAATTCGTAATTTAAATAAATCATTCAATCAAAATCATTCAATCGTAATTCGTAATTAAAATCCGTCAGGCAATCGTAAATCGTAAATCAAACAATCGTAAATTAAAATATGGATATATATGGAACCCGGGCAGTAATTGAGGCTATTGATGCCGGAAAAGAAATTGAGAAGGTAAATATACAAAAAGGTACTGACAATGAACTGCATCGTCACTTGCGTTTTTTGTGCAACAAACATCATATACCTTTAAAGGAATGTCCGCGTGAATATTTTGATAAGTATAGAGATAAAAACCACCAAGGAGTTGTTGCAGTTTTATCGGCCATTAAGTTTTTTGAATTGGAAGATATCATAGCCGATATGAAACCCGAAGAAAAAATGCCTTTGGTTTTGGTATTGGATGGAATTACCGATGTGCGTAACCTTGGTGCTATTTGCCGCACTGCAGAAGTAGCAGGTGTAGATTGTATTATAGTTCCGCAAAACAATTCGGCACCTTTCAATGAAGAAACTATTAAAGCATCGGCAGGTGCTATACATCACTTGAAAATTTGCAGAGTAAACAATGTTAAATATGCACTGCAACAACTTGCCGCTGCCGAAATATTTATATTTGCCTGTACCGAAAAAGCTCCAGAAAATATATATAATACCGAACTGAACCAACCGCTTGCTTTGGTTATGGGAAATGAAGCCAAGGGTATTGCACCGGGTGTTTTAAAATTGTGTAATGGACGCGTTTCTTTACCACAGTTTGGACAGATTGGATCTTTAAATGTTTCGGTGGCTACCGGGATTGTTTTGTATGAGGTTTTGAGGCAGAGGATATAGGAGTAAGGGATAAGGAGTAAGGACCATTCGGCGGATAAGAAAAAAGTTAATATAATATGCTACCAAGAGTAACTCAAGTAACTGCAATGGATAATTATTTTTTGAATCTATTATTCAGCAATGGATAGAAAATAGAATTCTCTGTTAAGCCTTATTTGGATTATCCTGTATATAAATCTTTGCAAGAAAAAACTTTTTTCAATTCTGTATATACACAAAATGGAACTGTTTGCTGGGGCGAGAATGATATAGATTTTGACCCTAATACTTTGTATATAGAAAGTGTGGTTGTTGAGTGAGGGATGGGATATACAAGACTCCACCGCTCTCGCTCGCATCCTGCGAGTGTGAGCTATAATATTCAAATTCGTTTCTTATTGGTCTATAACTTTTAAAGGGCTGTCCTCGGATGCACTAATGTAACAACCCCAAAATACAACTCATCCATTCATGCCTTTCTGAACTCGCTGATTGTGCAAATATATAGTACAATACATAAACTGATGAATAGCTCACACTCGCGGCACGCGAGCGAGAGCAGGTTGGTCCGATTTGCATTTATTTGTTTGTCTTCAAATAATTGCCCGGTTTTAAAAGTTATTTTTTACTATTCATAGCCGTTATCCTTGTGTTATGCTCAATGTCTATAAAAACTTTAATTCCTTCTGCAGCCGCAAGTAATGTGACAAATAAAATTCCTCCGATTAAAATTGCTCCAACTGCAAATGGAACGTTCAATTTTCCACCTTGAGACAACATATAAAATAAAATTATTGCTGTCGCTATAAGAATTATCCAAGCCAATAATCTGTAAACTCCTGAAATAAATCTTAATGCTGGGTATCTTTCATTCACTACATCTGTCTTGAGTTTTTGAATTTCTTCATTGATAACAGTCTCCGCTTTTGCTTCTTCATAATTGAAATTCAAATTTCTTTTTTTCGCTTGTGCATCTGCTGCTGCAATCTCGTATTGCTGATAATTTTTTCTTGATTTTAGTATTTCTAGAATTTGTTCGTCAGTATATTTTGATAACTTGTCACGAACAAATTCACGCTTTTTAATTTCTTGTTCCGCTGCTTTAACAGCTTCTGGTTGATAGTCGCCCGCCTGACTACTAACAATTTTCTGAAGGTCTTCATCTGTCCGCTTCGACATAGCGTCTTCAAATTCATTTTTCATTTTTGTTGTATTTTAATCTTATTGTTATGTGTTCGTTCTACTCTCGCCACGAAGCCGTCAAGTTTGAAGTTCGCACGAAAGTTTATTTCTTGCTGTGTTGTTGTATCGATTTAGAATATCGTTTCAAGTCCGTTCCAGTGAAGAATTATTTTTTACTATTCATTGCAGTTTCTCTTGTGTTTTGTTCAATGTCCATGAATACAAGTATTGATTCTGATACAGCTAATAATGCAAGAACTAAGAGTACTCCAACTACCAATGCAATAACCGCAGGTAAAATTGCTATCGTGCTTTCAGTTAAAAAGTATGCGGCTGTAATTCCTGCTACTAATCCGATAATGAAAGCGAATGTTTTGTACATAGCAGCAATAGTTTTTAATGCAGGGTATCTGCTATTTCGACTTGCGGAATTATCTGACGCTAAAATATTTTTCTTACGAGTAGAAAAATAAATAATTATTGCGATAACGATAATTGCAATTAAGAATAGCAGTAACTTATTACTACCGCCTGATGCTGGTGCTGCATCTAAGAGAACGTTTAATAGTTTCATAATTTAGATTTTTGTTTTTATGCTTACTCTGGTCGGTTTTCGGCTAACCCGTTTTTATTTTGGCTGATTCAATGCTCAACAATTTCAAGTTAGCACTGTCGCCATAGCATGACGGCTAACTTGTACATAGGAGAAATTTTTTACGCCAAAACTTTCCAATCTGCAAGCATGCAAATATAAGAGGAAGTTTTATGCTTTGTACAAAAAGCGAAATACCTCATCCATCCTCCTAAAATTTTACCCCCGCAACCTAAAAATAAAAAATATATCGCGTCTCCCAACAAATATATTGAGTCCCCGACTGCCATTATTGCGTCTCCTAACTCGTATATTGAATCTCCGCCTGCCTCAATGTCATACTTTGGTGAGTTTTTAGCCTCCGGTTGGTGATAAACGCCTTCTGGTAGGTTGTATTCCGATACTGGTTGGAAATATTTGGCTTCTGCTGTTTTGTATCTAGATTCTCGTAGTGAATAGATACGGTTTATGAAGTTTTTTTCGAGGAGATAGTGGTTGGTGAATTCGCCGCTGCAAACCAACCAAGGACAAGGTTGTAAAACTGAGCTGATGCTTGTTTCATTTGTCCGGGTCGAAATCCCCCGCAGTGGATGCCCGATAGATGGACTAGAAGTTATATAATAAAACCTATTTCTCCCAAAACCTACCCTGCTTCCCTTCCTCAAATAAATACTTGAGAATATCTTTATCGATATCAGAAAACTCTATACCGCGGCGTGATGCCATAATGCTTGCCATTTCATAAACTTTGGGTAATTGAAATGTATCGAAACCTTGTGCTCCGCCCCAGGCAAATGAAGGTATATAGTTGCGGGGGAAACCTGCACCAAATATATTGGCTGCAACGCCCACCACAGTTCCTGTATTAAACATGGTATTGATACCACATTTGGCATGATCGGCCATCATTAAACCGCAGAAAGTTTGGCCGGTGTTTTCAAATTTTTCTGTTATATAATTCCACAATTTTACTGGAGCATAATTATTTTTGAGATTGCTGTTATTAGTATCAGCACCAATATTACACCATTCGCCTATTACAGCATTTCCCAAAAACCCATCGTGACCTTTATTACTATAGCCCCACATCACTACATTGTTTACTTCGCCTCCTATTTTGCAATAAGGACCCACTGTGGTTGCTCCATATACTTTGGTGGCAAGCTTGGTGCCTGCGTGGTCGCATAAAGCAAATGCTCCGCGTATAATACTTCCCTCCATTACCTCGGTATGATTTCCTATATATATAGGTCCGGTTTTGGCATTGAGAATGGAGCTTTCTATAATAGCACTTTCTTCAGCAAAAATTTGTGAATCATTATATAATCTATTGCTGTTATTTATATTGGCCGAAGTACGCCCAACGGTTAGCAATTCAAAGTCTTGCTTAATTGCTATGTCGTTTTTTGTGAATATATCGGTGAGGTTTTGTAGATATATAAAGTCGGTGCTTTCACAAATTATTTTATCTGAATTTGGTATGTTATTTTCATTATATATATAATCCAACTCCGCCACAAAAGCTATAAGTGTATTATTGTGATATAATGATTGCCCCATGCGAAGTTGTAATACTTCATCACATAAATTTTTTGTGGGACAAACAGCACCATTTATATATAAGTTTTCATCGGCTTTTATAATAGAAAATTTGGTGCTTAAATAGTCTTGTGTAGCATAAGATATATTGCTATTTGTATGTTTCTCCCATTTCTCTTTAATGGTAAGAATGCCAATACGCATATCCCCGACAGGTCTGGTAAATGTGAAGGGGAGCAATTGTCCCCGCTCAGTTCCGTCGAATAGGATAATGTTTTTCATTTATATTTTGTCAGTCTGAGTTCATCGAAGACGGCCGCCATGAGAGTCAGGTCTTCGATAAACTCACGTCTTCGATAAACTCACGTCTTCGATGAACTCAGGTCTTCGATAAACTCAGACTGACATTTTGTTTATTAAGCATTAATATCGAAAGTATTCATAAAGGCGGTAGTGAAATTACCATCTCTAAAATCTTTATTCTGCATCAGTTTTTGATGCAAGGGAATAGTAGTATGCACACCCTCCACTATAAACTCAGCAAGAGCACGGTCCATTTTTACGATACACTCCTCACGGGTTTGTGCTACTACAATCATTTTGGCTATCATACTGTCATAGTTTGAAGGAATGGTATAGCCAGCATATATATGTGTATCTACGCGAACACCATGTCCACCGGGTTTATGCAATGAGGTAATTTTACCCGGACTTGGTCTAAAATTATTATAAGGGTCTTCTGCATTGATGCGACACTCCAGTGCCCAGCGATTACTGGGGAAATAATCTTTGCCTGAAATAGGAACACCCGCTGCAATCAATATTTGTTCTTTCACCAAATCGAAATTCAATACTTCTTCGGTAACGGGGTGCTCAACTTGTATGCGAGTGTTCATTTCCATAAAATAGAAATTCTTATGCTTGTCAACCAAAAACTCCATGGTGCCCACACCTTCATAAGCAATAGAAGCGGCACCAGCTTTGGCGGCGGCTCCCATCTTTTCACGCATCTCGGGTGTAACAAAAGGCGAAGGGCATTCTTCCACCAATTTTTGATGGCGGCGTTGTATCGAACAATCACGTTCGCTCATGTGGCAAACGGTTCCATATTGGTCGCCTGCCAGTTGTATTTCTATATGACGGGGTTCTTCTATATATTTTTCCAAATACATGCCATCATTTCCAAAAGCATTTTTGGCTTCATTACGGGCACTGTCCCAAGCTTCTTGAAAATCTTCTTCTTTCCATATAATACGCATCCCTTTACCACCGCCACCTGCTGTTGCTTTTATAATAACAGGATAACCTACTTCTGCGGCTTCACTTTTTCCTTCTTCTACACTTTCTAACAAGCCACCACTACCCGGTATTAAAGGAACACCAGCATTACGCATGGTATCTTTGGCATTGGCTTTATCGCCCATTGAGTTAATTTGCTCAGGCGTGGCACCAATAAATTTGATTCCGTGCTTGCGGCAAATTTCGCTAAACTTGGCATTCTCGCTTAAGAAACCATAGCCTGGATGTATGGCATCGGCATTGGTAATTTCGGCTGCGGCTATAATATTGGGGATATTAAGATAGCTTAAGAGACTTGGAGCTGGGCCAATACAAACCGCTTCATCGGCAAAGCGTACATGTAAACTTTCTTTATCAGCAGTACTATATACAGCTACAGTTTTTATTCCCATCTCTTTGCAAGTACGGATAATGCGAAGAGCAATTTCGCCACGGTTGGCTATTAGTATTTTTTTAAACACAACTATATATTTTTAATATTGAGTTTTTTTTGAATTTATATAAATATATAAATGTTGAACAAATGAAAAAAACAGCGGGTATAATAATTAAGCGGGTTCAACTAAGAACAAGGGTTGGTCATACTCAACTGGCTGGGCATTTTCAACAAGTACTTTTACTATTTTGCCACTGATATCGCTCTCAATTTCGTTGAACAATTTCATAGCTTCTATAATACAAACTACTTTGCCTTGTTTCACTTCATCGCCCACACTCACCAACTGTGGTTTATCGGGTGAAGATGAACGGTAGAAAGTACCAATCATAGGAGATTTGATGGTGATTAAATTGCTGGCTGCTTCTACAGGGGCAGTGGGTGCTGTAGGCGTGGCTATGGCTGCGGGTGCAACAGGTGCAGGTGCTGCCAATGGGGCTTGGGCCATTTGGGTGTGAACCACCACGGGTTGATCAGATGTGGTTTTGATGGTGATCTTAAAATCGCCCTGTTCAATTCCCACTTCCGAGACACCGGCCTGCGAAACAAACTTGATTAGTTCTCTTATTTCTTTAAGTTCCATATTATTAACGTATGCATAAGTTTTGCAAAATGCAGGGGTCAAAGAAAATACAAAATAGCCCAACTGCCAAACACTCTTTTTTATCTTTTTTTTTAACTTTTGGAAAGTTTTAAACTTTCCAAAAGTTAAAAAAAATATATTACGACAATTTTTCCAGATACTTCAGAAACTCATTGCGAGTTTGGCAATCCTGGAATTTGCCGGTGAACTCTGAAGTTACCGTTTTGCTTGTGGCATCTTTAATACCACGGCTCGAAACACATAAATGCGAAGCTTCAATAACAACAGCCACATCAGGAGTTTGTAATGCTTCCTTTAACTCATTGGCTATTTGCACGGTCATTCGTTCTTGCACCTGGGGTCGTTTGGCAAAATAATTTACAATTCTGTTTATCTTGCTTAGGCCAACTACTTTGCCGTGTGATATATAAGCCACGTGGGCTTTACCTATTATAGGTACAAAATGATGTTCGCAATTGCTATTAAAACTAATATCCTTTTCAACCAACATTTCTTTGTACTTATATTTATTTTCAAATAATGTTACCTCGGGTTTGTTGGCAGGATTTAATCCGCTAAAAATTTCTTTTACATACATTTTAGCAACTCTATTGGGCGTTCCTTTCAAGCTATCATCATCTAAATCTAAACCTAGAACATACATAATTTCTTTGAAATGCTTTTCAATCAATTCAATTTTTAAATCATCATCCATCTCGAAGGCATCGGGCCTTATTGGAGTTTCCATAGAGGAAGACAAATGGTTATCGCCCATTTGTTCGTAATCAGTTTCCTTTGTATTTGACATAGTTTCTTTCGGTTTCGTAAAGTTTAATACTTAATTTTAATTCGCTGTTTATATAAGGTCTTAGTTTGTTCCAAATTACCACTGCTATATTTTCGGCAGTAGGGTTTAAGTCTGCGAAATCGGGGCAATCGAGGTTAAGGTTGCGGTGGTCGTAAGCATCTATAATATTGACATCAATCAATTTTTTCAATACTTTCAAATCATATACAAATCCTGTGTCAGGATCGATTGGGCCTGTCAATTTTACTTCTAGTTGGTAATTGTGTCCGTGATAATTGGGATTGTTACAAAGGCCGAATACTTCTTTATTTTCAGCATCGCTCCATTCAGGCACATGCAGGCGGTGTGCGGCATTGAACTGGGCGGTGCGATAAACGCTTACTATTGTTTCTTTGTTTTGCAAAATGGGGCAACAAATATCGGTTAAGATTTATATAGAACGCTAATTTGATTGTTTTGTTCAAGGCGTTGGGAAATATTTTAGCAAAAGGTAACTGTGCTGGCAGGAACAACGGGCATAAAAAAAGCAGCGTGCCAACAGGGAACGCTGCTTTTATTAGATAAATTATTCTTTCACCACCTTAGCATTCCACCTTTCGCCACTTCGATCATATAGCGATAGTATATAAACACCTTGCGGTAACTGCCCTGTTTCTATCAGGCCATTGCTATACACCCTTCCATTCCATATCAGCTTACCATTAAGGTCATACATTTCTGCTATAGTAATATCACTTCCGAGCGGTACATTTACTTTTAACCTATTATCAAATGGGTTAGGCCATATTTTTAATTGGGGTCTTCCTCCTATCGTTGGTATCGCATTTACAGTAGCATAATATCTGTGACTTTTATATAGATGATTTGTATCCAATATAAAAGGTATTACTTTGGAATTGCTCAAATCTATATCATCAGTTCTCACGGCGTGTGGGCATAAGCTATCATATTTAAAAATTGTAGTATCCATGTTTACCTGTTTCATATTATAATCAAACTTGCGTAAATGTATGTATCCATTAGAGCGGTTTGTATTATAATACGAATAAGCTACTACTATATTGCTATCATAAGTTTGTATACCATCAGTTAGGTCAAAAAAATTGGCACTGTCGCCTAATGTAGTGCTATCAAGCACATCGCCATTGGGATTCACCTTTATCATTCTTGCAAAACTTAAACTGAGGTACTGTCCAAAATTTCTGCTCTCCAGTAGCAATATGTTGCCATCTTTTAGTTTTATCATGGCCTGTGGCAGTTCAAAATACCGCACCTTGCCCTGCAACTGTTGCCCCATATTTTTATGCCATATTTGGTTGCCCATACTGTCGCATTTTTTCAAATAAGTAAGGTTTATCTGATAATATAGGGGATTTAAATGGTTCCCAAAAACATAAACCTCCTTATTTTTGCTGTCCCACTCAATTATATGGTTAGGCAAGGATAAAGAATCATCGGTTAATCCATAAGTATTATACCATTTTAAATTACCCGCGGGGTCGGTCCTTACCACCATGCTTCTAGAATAATAAGTAACAGTATCTGTTGTATCGGTAAAACTATGTGTGTCTTTTCCCCCTTCGGTTAAAAAATCGCCATTGCTGCACTTTATGGTTTCATAGCAACTTGATGTTTTTTGAATACTGCTCTGGCTTAGTATGGTACCACTGTCATTAATGGTGATGATCATAAAATAATCTACAAATTCACCAATCAGCAAAAAGTGCTTACTGTCAATTTCACTTACGGTCATTATATAAGTACCATCTGTTTGTGTGATATTATCATCAAAAATATAGCTCCACGCCACATCGCCACAGGCATCAAGTTTGGCTACAAATGCCCTGTCCAGTGTATCGGTAGGGTAAATGCCCCCGCACAAAAATACGCCCCCGTCCTTGGCAGGTGCCACCCTTGCAATTACCGCAAGACTTAATTTGTTGCCTTTTGGATTTTCATATTTTACAAAGCGGTTGTACAACTGCTTGCCATTGGCATCGGTTTTTAACAAAGTGAATTTTGGTGGGCCAAAAGCTACAGTTGTACTCAGTATCATTATTCCTTTATCATAGTTCTCATATATATCGTTATAAGGGTATTTGCCCGCCGTCCCCACATTTACCTGCCAAGGTGTTTGTGCCTGGCAGGTTGTGGTAGCAAGTATTATAATAATTATTCTATAGTAGTATAACATGTGTTTGTTTTATTCTTTAATAAAGAGTTTGGCTATCATTACTTCAGCTCCGTCATCAACTGTAACATAAAAAAAGCAGCTTACCAACAGGGGACGCTGCTTTTATTTTTTACAAATACACACTATAATACCTTCTCTTCATTACTGCCATCAATATCCATTATATATATATTGGATTGATAGTGTATATATTTTTTATCGGCTGGGAACCAGTATATAGTTTTATCTACTAGCATTCTTTTTCCATCAGGAGATACTGATATTACGCCATATCTTCTTGAATCACAACCAGTTTTTATTTTAGTTGTGGTTAGTGTGTTTACGTTTATTTTTATTAAAGCAAATGAATCGTTGCTGCAAAACACGTCGCTGTTATTGGGGTGCCAGCATATCCCATTTATTGTATTACTGCTA
>JANYDJ010000230.1 GCA_025363675.1 Flavobacteriaceae bacterium
CAAACAAATATGTAATTTTGAATATGAACAAATTTGGTCAGACTATCATTGGCTGGATGGACAAAGAAAACCCTTACCCATTGCTTTGAAAAAAGATGGCAAAGTATGGCTGATGCATGCCAATGGAACAATAGATAGTAAAAATGAATACGACGGCTTCCTAGGCTACTGGGGCCACGACTGCGTGATGCGAAAAGGAAAGAAAATTATATTTATGAATAGTATAACTTGGAGTGTTGTAAAAACACATATAAATGCAGATGCAGAACTAACAGAAAGACTATTTTTTGCCGAAGAAAATCATAATAGAGGCGTAATAGATAGTACTGGCAAAATATGTATTCCTATTATATATAAAAACATTTCTTTTGTTTCATTCGACAATAAAATTGAAAACTATATATTCGGTGTACAAAAAGACAGTCTGTGGGGATTACACACAATGTATGATAAAGAAATTATACCCATGTTATATGATGAGATTGCTAAAATATGTTATGGTAATAGAAAAATGATGATAGTAAATCAAAATAATAAATGGGCGATGTTTTATTCGGGCAAACAAATTTCAGAATTCAAATATGATGATATGTATTGTGAAACTGCAAATTCAGCTCATATAGAAATTGGGGACAAAAAAGGTGAGTTATTTTTTGATGGAAGAGAGGTGTGGAAATAAGAAGTCGGAAGTCCGAAGCTGGAAGTTGCCATACGGCGGCGTCAGCAAAAACTTCCAACTTCCGACTTCGGACTTCCGACTTCCGACTTCCGACTTCCGTCCCTAAATTTGTGGGATGAAATGGCTGGGAGTATATAGGATACATGCACTGATTCATTGGACAAAAAACAAGCTCACTAAACGACAGTTCATTTTATTTTCCAGTATACTGGTTGGGCTTTCAGCGGGGTTTGCGGCTATTGTTCTCAAGTTTTTTGTGCACTATGTTTTTGTAATTGCCACTTTGGGCAAGGATGATAACCTGAAATACTTATTATTAATTCTGCCTTTAAATGGAATACTTTTAACGGTGTGGGTGGTACGAAAAATTCTGAAAGGAAGGCTGGACAAAGGTTTGGCACCCATACATGATGCCATTAAAAATGATGCAAGTATCATACCCAAAGAGCAAACCTATGCCCAGATAATAACCAGTTCGCTCACGGTTGGCATGGGCGGTTCTGCAGGATTGGAGGCACCCATTGTAATAACAGGTGCTGCACTGGGCTCAAACTATTCCACTACCTATGGATTAACTGTTAAAGATAGAACCTTGCTATTAGCTTGCGGTGTTGCAGCAGGTATTGCCGCCGCATTTAACGCCCCCATTGCCGGTGTTTTGTTTGCGTTAGAAGTACTGTTATTGGATGTAGCCATGTCGGCATTTACACCCGTTATTATTGCAGCAGCTACCGGGGCTCTAATATCAAAAATAATATTACAAGACGAAATATTATTATCATTCAAATTACAGCAGCCTTTCGATTATTATAATGTTCCGTTTTATATATTGTTGGGCATTTTTGCAGGACTGGTTTCTGTATATCATATCCGCACATTTTCTAAAATTGAGAAACTGTTTAGTAAAAAGAAAAAAAAGATATATGTTAATGTATTTGCTGGAGGTATAGCCTTAGCGTGTTTAATATTTATATTCCCAAGTTTGTTTGCAGAAGGGTACGAAAGTATTAAAATATTATCCTTGCAAAAACCCGAAGAATTATTGAATAATAGTTTTTTACATAACTATAAAAACAGTGAGTGGTTTGTACTATTTTTTGTGGGAATTCTTATATTTATTAAAGCTGTTGCAACTGCTATTACTATTGGTAGCGGAGGGAATGGAGGAAACTTTGCCCCATCACTTTTTGTGGGTGCTTATCTTGGCTTTTTCTTTTCACGATTGCTCAATCTTTTAAATATTACAAGCCTGCCCGAAAGCAATTTTACGATAGTAGGTATGGCAGGTATTTTAAGCGGGATTTATCATGCCCCATTAACTGCTATATTTTTGATTGCTGAAATAACTGGAGGCTATACTTTAATGATTCCGCTGATGATAGTTGCTTCTATTAGTTTTGCTATATCCAAATACTTTGAACCATACTCATTGGACAGGAAAAAATATACTGCCACACACGCTAGATAATTTTATACCTTTAAGAAAAAAAAAGATAAAAAAATTGGTGAATATTCAAAGCTTTGCTTTTAACTAGCACCACAATTAACGAATAATTACCTTATTTAATAAAAACAAAAAGTATTATAATATCATGAAAAAAAGTACCCTCTGCATCACTTCAACTCTTATTGCATTTTTAATTATTTTCTCACATACCATCCTTATATCAAATCCAACCGGTGCCCCTAGTGGTCGTACCAATTCGCCCGCCGATGCAGCTACTTGCAACGAGGGAGGTTGCCATGGTGGTGCTGCTAGTACCACAAGTACCATACTTACACACAATATACCTACGGGCGGATATATAGCCAACACCACTTATACTTTTACGGTAAAAGTACCGGGCACACATTTTAAAGGATTTGAGATTTCGCCTCAAAAAAATGATGGAACAATACTTGGAACTTTAACTGCGGGAAGTGGTACGCATCTTGTCGCCAATAAATATATCACACATTCTAGTGCCAAATCAAGCAATCCTGCTGTCTGGACTTTTACCTGGAAATCGCCTGCACAAGGCACTGGAGATGTTAATTTCTATGGTTCATTTGTTAATGGTCAGTTTGATGAAATGATTAACCAAGTGCTTACCGTTAAAGAAAATGTTGCTGCATCTATTTCAGATATTGCTGAGCAATCTATACAAATTTTCCCCAACCCCGGTAATGGCAATTTTAATATCTATTTAAACAATATAGCAACCGCTCCATTAAATATCGACCTGTATGATATTGGCGGTAAAAAAGTGGCTCAAATATATAATGGAAATTTCAGTCCTATCGTTTCTATGCACCATCTCAATCTAACCAATGGAATGTATATTTTACATATTTCTGCGGGAGACAATACCTATTGCAAACGCCTAGTTATAAATAATTAATGCAAGTGGTTTAAAAGCCTCATTCCCTTTTAAGATCCCTTGTTTCACGAGTCTCGGAAGTATGTATTCTACTGCTTCTGGGGCTCTTTTTATTCATATATTACACCGATATTTTTATGTGAATAAATTCATTGCCCAATATTCATTTATTATTCGGTACTTCGAAGTATAAAAACTAATATATGTTTAGAACATCATTCATTGTCATTATCCTACTTTATGCTTTAAAATCGCAGGCCCAAGTTCAAATGGCAGAGAATGACAAGCTCGCTACTTTTTGCAAAGTGTGGGGCTTTCTTAAATACTACCACCCTGTTGTAGCCACTGGAAAATTAAAATGGGATGATGAATTTAGAGACCGGTATAAACAAATTGATTCACTAAACACAAAAAAAGAAATCAATAGATTTTATTCGAAATGGTTAAAAAGTTTAGGCAATGTGGAATCATGCAAAGAATGTAACAATAATGTGGCTGATAGTTTAAAACGAAATCTAGATTTAAGCTGGCTTAATGATTCAATGAGCTTCGATAAAGAAGTGGTTAAACAATTACATTATATAGAAAAGAATAGAAACCAATTGAGCAAGTATTATATAAAAGATGAAATAGATGGCCGCACTGCCTTCTCCAAAGAGAAAGGTTATTACGATTCTATACAACCATCTGCGGAATTACGCATGCTGGGCCTTGCCAGATATTGGAATATCGTGAATTATTTTTTTGCTTATAAATACTTAATAGGCGAAGATTGGAATATGGTATTAACAGATATGATTCCAAAGTTTAAGGATGCAAAAGATACAATAGAATATCATAGTGCCATACTTGAATTAACTGCAAGAACAAATGATAGCCATGCCGGTGCTATAAACCTAGAAGGCTTTAATTATCATGGCTCTAAATGGACGCCTTTTATGGTGAAAATTATTGACAACAAAGCTATAGTAACCAATTTCTACAATGATTCTTTATCGCAGATTGACAATATACAATATGGAGATGTGATACTAAAAATAAACAATATAGACATTGAAGAAATTATCAAAGAAAAATTAAAATATATAGCTGCGGGAAATGAGGCCGCAAAACTACGAAAGCTAAGCCGTGTGCTGCTAAATGGAGATTCTGATATTGTAGAAATATCACTAGAAAAAGAGGGGGTTATTAGTAGTAAAACAATCCATCGATATACATTTGATGAGCTAAAATATATAGAAAATAAAGATACCCAAGTTTGGGAAATTATAGATACCAATGTAGGCTATATTAATATGGGTATGCTAAAACATAATGATGAACTTGAGGTAATAATGAAATTGAAAAATACCCTGGCAATTATTTTTGATTTGCGAAATTCGACCAATAATACTTTGCGTAATCTTGCTTTTCTTTTAAGTGACGAAAAAAAATCTTTTGCCCTGTTAACCTTGCCCACTATCAAATATCCCGGCGTGTTTACCTATACCGAACCTGTATTATGTGGGCAGAGCACCAAATATTATTATCAAGGAAAAGTTATATTATTGATTAATGAAAACACCCAAGGGCTGGCCGAATTTACCTGTATAGGATTGCAAACAGCCCCCAATGTTACCTGTATAGGAAGTACAACGGCGGGTGCCAGTGGCAATATTTCAATGGTTATTTTTCCGGGAGGTTTTGAAACTTATATATCAGCTACCGGTGTTTATTATCCCGATGGCAGAGAAACACAAAGAGTGGGCATAACTCCTGATATAGTAGTGAAACCCAGTATTGAAAGTGTAAAATCTAAAAGAGACGAACTGCTAGAAACGGCCTTGGATATTAAACGAAAATAATGAGAAAATAGTGTCGCCTTGAAACACCCGACACCACCTCTATAAAAAATGAAACTATATATAATCATATCTGCCATAGTAGTTGCTGCATGTAATAGTCCAGCAACTACAAAAAAAAAATCTTGGGTGGGAGAAAAAACACACTTGACTAAATTATTTTTCAATACCTAAAATGTATTCCAGCTCCGAAGCCCATATCACTGTCGTAGTGAATTCTTACTCCGAAATTTTTGTTGACAATGTAGTTAAAGCCGACCATATATTCTTTATCTGTATTGACCATAAAGTGAAGCCTAAGCCGTTTAGAGATAGGAATATCTTCACGATGAATTTGTATAAGCAGGGTATTATTGGTAAAATATTCAAATTCCAATTTTATTAGTAGCGGCATTGTGTATTCAAAGCCAAGCGAAAAAGCCTGCCGTGTATCTTTAGTGTTTGTTTGTCCAAATATATTTTTTTCTTGAAAGTTCAGTTGTCCTTGATGGGTCCTGTATCGGTAATCGTAACCAATGAAAGGCATGAACCATTGCATTTTACCAATATACCTTCCAAAATGATTTTCAATTTCATAACCGTGAGAACTATGGTAGCCTAATCTCCACTCTGAACTTAATTGCCACCTTGTATTTGATAACATTGTCATGCCATCATTTCCGTTTGTTGCTAAATCATTTTCAAACATGAAGTGAAATTTTCTATCGTCTGCAAAAAGTTTTCGTTGTGCCAATTTTGGATTTGGGATTTCGGGATTGGTTGGTGAATTTTCTACACTGTAAATTCTTCCCATGCCACTCATCATGTGATAGAGAATGTGACAATGAAAAAACCAATCCCCGTATGTGTTTGCGTTGAACTCTAAGGTGTCGGTTTCCATTGGCATGATGTCAACTATGTTTTTGAGTGGTGCAAAATCTCCTTGTCCGTTGAGCAAACGAAAATCAAAACCATGTAAGTGCATAGGATGCCTCATCATGGAATTGTTGTGAATAATCATCCGCACATTTTCATCCTTCTTTATTAAAATTTTATCTGCCTCTGAAACTACTTTGTTGTCTATGCTCCATACATAGCGGTTCATGTTTCCTGTTAATGTAAAGTGTAAAGTTTTGGTTGGAACACTTGGTAATGTGGTGTTGTATGGTGAACGAAGCATTGCATAATTTAGTGTAACGATGTTTGACAGTTTGTTGGCGTTGTAATCGTCTTCTGTCATTTTCATTTTTTTGTTCTCTTTCTTTTTTTGTTTGCCTGTAATTTCGGGATACATCACCACATTCATGTCCATTTGATTTAAACTCATTTGCATTCCCATGTCGTCAAGATTGCCATTCATTTTCATCATGCCGTTCATCATTTTCATTCCTTCAAAATATTTAAGTCGTGGCAATGGGTTG
>JANYDJ010000231.1 GCA_025363675.1 Flavobacteriaceae bacterium
ACCTGCTGTATTTAAGCGACTGGTGGGTGTTCACAAAGAAACCTTTGAAAAAATGGTTGAGGAGATTATCAGAATAAAGCCACCTTCAGCACATAAGATATCAGGTAATATGCGTGGGCCAAAGCCAAAATTAAGTGTCGAGGATCAGCTGCTGATGATGTTAATGTACTATAGAGAGTACAGAACATTCCTGCACATCAGTGCCGACTATGGGATAAGTGAGACCCAGTGCTGGCGTATAGTAACAGAACTTGAGAAACTGCTCATCAAGAGTAAGCTGTTTCACCTTCCGGGGAAGAAAGTGTTACAGCAGGGCAACACTTTTGAAGTTGTATTGGTGGACGTTGCAGAAACCCCTATTGAGAGACCAAAAAAAAGCAGCGAAAATATTACTCGGGGAAGAAAAAAAGGCACACAATAAAAAGCCAGATAGTGGTAGACAAAAAAACAAAAAAGATAATATGTGTTGCTGGTGCGGAAGGCAGAAAACATGACTACAGGTTGTTCAAGGAAAGCAAAACATATATACACCCAACCATCAAAGCCCTGGTGGATACAGGCTATCAAGGGTTACAGAAAAAACATATTAATACAGATATCCCAAAAAAGAAAAGCAAGAAGAACCCTCTTACAGAAGAAGACAAAAAAAACAATAGCGTAATATCATCAAGCAGAGTTACTGTTGAAAATGTTATAAGAAGTGTGAAAATATTCAGAATCCTTGCCGAAAAATATAGAAACAGAAGAAAAAGATTCTCTTTGAGATTAAATCTTATTGCTGGTATATCTAATTTTCAATTATGAAAGAAGTCTATTGAACGAATGATGAAACACCCTCCATTTACTCACAAAGAGTTTTCAAAGTAAAAGCCTATTCTTATTTATATATATCTGCTTGTTTCTTGCACTCATAAATGATTTAAGTCTTGGTAAAAAACTGCTATGTTGTGATGGTAAATGGAAAACAACAATGGTAGAAATAAACGATGTTTCACAGAAGACTTTTAGATTGAGTGATTGGGAATCTAAAGATTCTTTTGAAACTATCTTCTATAATGATACGATTGCTAGGATAAATGGAGGTCAAATATGGTATAAAGTTGATGAAAAGGGCCCAGCACCATTATTTGTATACGATGGCAAGGTGTTTAATATTAAATCAAACATTAATATGGAGATTGTCCTTTATTATTCTCAAAGTTATAAACGATTCGTTCCTAGGTATCAAGACTCATTGACGTTTAGCTATGAAAAGATAATTACATTTACTAAAACAATAGAGTGACATAGTCTAAAATTCAAATTTTCAATTGCCAAAAAAGTTGATATAAAAAAACTACATTTACATAAATTATTAGGTAATTGATGGTTTAAAAGAAATACTGCACCTTTGCATTCATATTTCAAGGACCGGTTTGCATCAATCAATCAATATTATATACCGACAAATTATATTTGCCATATTGGTAGTGCTATGCTTCACTCCCTTTATTGATCCGCCCCTTGCTTTGTTACTAGGTTTTATTGTAGCCCAAACTATTGGTAATCCTTTTAAACAACTCAATAGTAAAGCTACACAATTATTATTAAAAATTTGTGTAGTGGGTTTGGGTTTTGGTATGAATTTGCAACAAGCCATGCAGGCAGGCAAAGAAGGTTTTGTTTTTACTATATGCACCATCGCACTTACTTTAGTTGCAGGTTTTTTTATTGGCAAATGGTTAAATGTCGATAAGAAAACGTCCTTTCTTATTTCGAGCGGAACTTCTATATGTGGTGGCAGTGCAATTGCAGCGGTATCGCCTATTGTGGAGGCTAATGAAAAACAAATCAGTGTGGCCTTGGGGGCTGTGTTTGTGCTCAACTCCGTTGCACTAATGTTGTTTCCTTGGTTGGGCAATTTACTAGGTATGAATCAGCACGATTTTGGTTTGTGGAGTGCTATTGCCATTCACGATACCAGTTCCGTTGTGGGGGCCTCATCCAAATTTGGACAAGAGGCACTTCAAGTTGCAACTACTGTAAAATTAGAAAGAGCTTTATGGATTATTCCACTTTCTGTTATAGCAGCTATTATATATAAACGCAAGGGAAAGGCTATAAAAATTCCTTATTTTATTGGCTTTTTTATTATAGCCATGTGTATCAGCACCTATCTGCCAGAATATAAAAATATATATGATGATGCAGTTCTGATTTCAAAAAAAGG
Organism: Flavobacteriaceae bacterium; assembly: GCA_025363675.1. Lineage (GTDB taxonomy): Bacteria > Bacteroidota > Bacteroidia > UKL13-3 > UKL13-3 > CANJUD01. Next base: position 2,210 of record JANYDJ010000231.1, read on the forward strand.
ACTATGCTTAACACTGTTCCTCATAGGAACTGGCCTCAGTTTAGCAAATTTAAAATCGGTAGGAGCAAAACCATTTTTACAGGCAATTGCCTTGTGGATTATTATTAGTTCCGTTTCGTTAGCAGTAATTTTATTTGTGTAATTCCTCTTTTGTAGAAGCCAAAATATGATATCCCTACAAATAGAAATTAGTGTCAATCCGATTTCACCTTTTTTGCAATTTGAATAAACAAATTTCTTGATATTTTTTTAATTAGCCACAACCATTTTTCTTCTCGGGCTATTATATATAAGTTCTTTTTTTGCAGCATCGCCTTTATTATTTTTTTGGCACAAATGTCAACCGGTATTCCGTGGAGCTGACCTGAGTCCATGTGGCCGTGTGCCTCGCCAGATGCTGTAATTGCCGATAAGGATATATTTGTTTGTATCCTGCCAGGGCATATAATAGTGGTATGTAAATTTTTGATTGGTTGTTCAATTTGAAATGATTCGAAAAATCCATGCAATGCGTGTTTCGATGCCGCGTATGCCGATCTACTATTAAAACCAAATAAGCCCACCATGCTACTAATAACAACTATATGCCCGGCACCTGTTTTTTCAAAACTTGGGAGGAGTGCTTTCGTAATGGCTAGTGTGCCGAAATAATTTATCTCCATCAGTGTTCGATCAATATCTATGGGGGTTTCCATTACTTGCGAACGTTGACTAATTCCTGCATTGTTAATTAATATATCAACCCGCCCAAATGTATATAATACCTTTTCTACGGCATTTTCTATATCCATTTCCACAGCCATATCCAATTTTTCTATATAGATATCTTGGGTATACTGTCTACAAATATTTTCCGTTTCTTTTAGTTCAATAATGTTTCGCCCCGTTAAAAAAAGTTTGCACTTTTGTTTGGCAAATTCTAACGCCAAAGCCCTGCCAATACCAGAACTGGCTCCAGTAATAAATACAATTTTCCCATTCAGTTTTTCCATATATTATATGCAATAAGCTTCTAAAATAGATTTCATATATTCATATATATCTGCACGGTGTTCGCCAATTAATGTTTTACTACGCCCTTCTCCCAATCGCACTATTACCAACTGGTAATCGGGTATTACAAAGGTATACTGGCCCAGTACCCCCCGCATATAATATACTTTGTGTTCGGTGCCTTTGTGTTTTATTTTAGTGAGCCACCAACTTAAACCATAAAAATTGCAGGGTGTTCCATGCTCATCGTTTATGGCGGCAGGTGTTATTGATTTTTCTACCCATTCTTTGCTTACTATTTGTTTGCCCTTCCAGTTTCCTTTATGCAAAAATAGTATTCCTATTCTGGCAAAATCGCGTGCATTGGAATTGATACAACAAAAGGCTTTTTCATCCCCATCTTCCCTGTCTGTGCTCCACGAAGCATGATGATTAGCTTGCAGCGGTTTCCATAGTTTTTCTGATAAATACGTCGATAGTTGCATACCAATTGCTTTTTCTAGAATTTGTTGCAATATTATTTGGTTGCAACTCTGGTAATCGAATGTTTTTCCAGGCTCTGTTATTACTTCAAGCCCATTGGCCAACTCTTTCAAATTATCTCCATAATATGCTTCTGTTGTTAGCGAAAAAGGGTTTGAATAACTTTCTTCCCAATTAAAACCTGCACTCATCTGCAATAAATTTTTGATGGTGAGTTTTGCATTATCGCCGTTTTTAAAACCAGGCAGGTAATGAGCAACAGGCTCCTCTATGCTTTTTATTTTTCCTTCATCAACCGCAATACCAACCAATATACTTACTATACTTTTCGCCATAGAAAAAGAATTACTTTGGCTGCTAGGTCCATAGCCTTCCCAATATTTTTCGTGTATTACAGAGTCATCTTTGATAGCTAAAAAAGAAACTGTATTATAATCTTTAAGCAACTTAATATACTTGCTATTTAAAGTTTGGCTATTATAACAGCTGTGCCGAAGCAAGTCTTCTGGATTAGCAGTGGCTATTGTACGGTTACTAAATATTTTCCAATCGTCAATATTTTCATAGTTATACCAAAGGGCCGTGTAAACATAAAACTGTTTGGTAACTATTATATATAAGTTTGTTAAAATAACAAGTGCAACAATGGCTGTTAAACTCTTTTTAACCCAGCGTTTCATTTTATTTCTTCATAGTCGGTAAACCCGTTGTTGTCATCTTTCTTTTGGGTTATTTCTACTTTTCCCGTTGTTTTTTCTTTGGGTTTATTATAATAGTTATTGAACACATAAAAATTATTGCTTCTGTTGCTGCCAGTAAGCCAACGGTATATCATATAAAATACGAAAACATATATAATAAGTTTGAGCATGGGTATTATTTTTTTGCAGTAATCTCCATAGCTTTTTTCACAGCATTATATGCATTGATAACGCCACCTGATTGGCAAAGGTCTTTCATTTTTACTTTTTCTTTTTCAGTGCCTGGCACAATCACCTTTTTTTTCATGGGTGTGCAAGTACTTATTAAAATTTGTTTTACTTGCGAGGCAGAAAGTTCTGGAAAGTAAGACCAAAGTAGTGCTGCAACACCTGCCACTACAGGGGCTGCCATGCTAGTACCTTGCAGGTTTTGAAATTTATTATCGGGCACTGTTGAGTATATCTGTGTGCCAGGTGCAAATAAATCTACATTCGTTTTACCATAGTTGCTGAATGATGCAGGCAGTGTTTTATTTTTTTTGCCGCTTGATGCTCCCACTTCTATCCAGGTATTTGCAGTATCTGTAGAGTTATCATAAACATCGCAGGGAAAATTATCATCTTTGTCGTTATTTTTTGAATCGTTACCAGCTGCATGCACCAATAAAACATCTTTAGAAACAGCATATTTTACTGCTTCATCTACTTTGAATTTGCCCGGCGAAAAGTCTTTCCCAAAACTCATATTGATAATTTTAGCCCCATTGTCGGTAGCATATCTAATTGCATTCGCAATATCTTTATCGCGTTCATCGCCATCGGGCACTACACGAAGCACCATAATTTTTGCATTATCTGCTATTCCATCCATCCCAAATCCATTTCCACGTTCGGCCGCTATAATACCTGCCACATGGGTGCCATGCACTGCACTAGGCCCCCCCACTTTATTGTTACCATAGTATCGTTGGTTTATATCGTCATAATTGTCTCCCACAATTGTGCGTGGATTAAAATCGGGGTTTAAGCTAAACTCGAGCGTGTGTGTAACACCTGCCGCACCAGCATCTATTTGGTCATATATATAAGTATCGGGAAGGCCTTGTTTGGTTAGAGTTTTTAAAAACTGCAATGCCTGTTTTTCCAAACCTCCTTGGGGTTTGTATTTGCCAAGCTGCTCAACAGAGGGTGTTTCTGTTCCTAGATTTTTCCTAATAGCGGCAAATGCTTTCTTGATTGAGTCTTTCAACCCCACATAATATTCGAGTACTTTTTTGTTCTCGTCTACTTTTTTCAAGTGAAATTCTTTGGCCTTTTGATATAGTTCATATTCATTTCTGTCTTTGTCTGACACCTTTGCAGGGTCCATATTCTCAAATTTATTTCGGAATTTGGCATAGATACGCGTTGCCTCATAGGTGTCCTCGTCCACCATACCGTCTTTCCCTCCTATATAGTTCCAACCATTTATGTCATCTATATAGCCGTTGTTATCATCATCCTTACCATTGTCAGCAATTTCCTTGGGGTTTACCCATAACACATTTTTCAAATCTTTGTGTTTGATATCGGTGCCGCCATCAATAACAGCAACTATTACAGGTGTAGATTTTTTATCCTTCAGTAATTCTTCATAGGCTTTTTGGTCGCTCACGCCAAAAAATTTGTCTTTTTTCAGATCGTCATGCTGCCATCCACGTGGCACAGCATTTTTATCTTTTTTCTTTTTTTGGGATTGGGAAAACGAAGGATTGGCTAGGGTTGCTAAGGCAAATAGGCAAATTAAAATTTTAGTAGAAATTTTCATGTGTTATAATTAAGGGTTCAAAGGTATTACTCAACGACCAAATGGAATGAAAGTTACGAGGAAAAAATGGAGCCCTTAGGATTTGGAGTTGGGAATGAAGCTAACCGACCCGAGATTACTCCAAAATAATATAATGCCTAACTATCTAACGAATCATATATACATGCAAAATGTGATCTTCAATAAAGGGTTCACTAATAGTTTTAAAACCAAGATTGTTATAAAATTTTTCCAGATATAATTGGCCCATAATTTTGATAGTGACATTGGGATACATTTCCTCGCATTGTTTGATACTATAGTCCATAATCAATTTGCCCATGCCACGCCCTCTATATAATGGCGAAGTTAGCACCCTGCCAATAGATGGTTCTTCATATAATACACCCGGTGGTGCTATTCGCGTGTAGGCCATCGTATCCCCTTGCCCATTAAGCCCTAGCACATGGTAACAAAATTGATCGTGATTGTCTTGATCTAAAAAAATACATTTCTGCTCCACCACAAACACTTCACTGCGAAGCCGAAGCACCTCATATAAATGACGATTGCTTAATTGGTCGAATGATTGAGTTTGGAACTTTAACATAATAATGCCTCAAATATATGGAGAAAAAATAAACAGTATGGTACTGATTATGGCTTACCGATTATTTAATGCCAACAATTCCATTAAATACAGCGGGCATCGCGTTGGGCGGCCACTAGCTTTATCAACAAAGTAAAGTGTAACTTGGGCATTGGTGAGCAACTCTTTTTCTTGGTTATATATTTCGTAGGAAAAATTTATTCTAACTGTTGGAAGCTCTTTCAGCATCGTTTTTATGGTAAGTAGGTCATCATAATACGCCGCTTTTTTAAATTCGAAATTCATGTGGTGCACAGGCATGGCCACGCCCAAGTCTTCAACACCTTTATAGCTTACTCCCAGAGAACGCAATGCTTCTGTGCGTGCCTCTTCGGTATATAATACATAGCTGCTATGGTGCACCACGCCCATTTGGTCGGTTTCGGCATAGCGTACGCGGATAGCGTGTTCGTGTGTAAACATATTATTCGGTTGGCAAAAATAGTTGTTTTATATTTGTGCACTGATGGTAAAGCAAAAATTTCTAAAACTATTTGATGCCTTTGCCATTGGTTGGTGTCCCCACCAACCAAAATGGATTTTCTACTATATACATTTATCTTTTGGCTTTTTACTTTTATCTTTATTTCCTGCTCAAGCCCAGACTCCTTATCATCAAAAAATAAATTTGCCACTATATAAAACTGTTTATAACATCGACACCCTTTCCCCTTCCTTCAATTTCCAACTTATCTCACTTAACAAACACGAAGATGATAGTCGCCCAGACACCATGGCTTATTATAAGCGTATGGAAAATAAGAAAAAGATAAAGCAATATTATGGTGAAGATATGCAAGCTGGGAAAATAGATTTCGATTCACCGCAAGTAGTTAAAAAATTTGTAGGAAACCAGGCCCTCCCTTATACCCCAACCGATAATAGTATTGCTGCTTCTGACGGTAATATTATTATAAGCTGTATCAACTCTTCTATGTTTGTATTTGACACCACAGGCAAAAAATTACTCGAGAAAAACTTTTCGGTTATTATAAATGATCCATCGCTTACGGGGCACTATTACTACGATCCAAGAGTGATGTACGACTATGTGCATAAGCGTTTTGTTATATCCATATTATATGGCGACAAACCTACCAATAGTCATCTTGTTATATTATCCTCTGTAGCTGCAAACGATTATAATAACTGGCATATATATAAATATAATATCGCAAATAATTGGCCCGGAAACTGGCTCGACTACCCTAGTTTGGCAATAAATTCGCATGAAATATTTGTGAGCGGAAATTTATTTAATGCGAATAATGATTTTGTATCGTCAGTGATTTTTCAAATTGAAAAACAGACCGTATACAAAGGACAAACTCTTCAGATAAATTTGCATGGGGCCCTTAGTGGTAGCCCGTTTAACTTAGTTCCTGTATACCACCCTGCTTCAATTACATACGATAGTTATATGTACTTTGTGAGCAATATTCCTTCAGGTGGCGATAAATTATTTATCTATAAAATAAAATCCCCTGCCGATAACAGTGATATATTGAGCAATACTATTATAATTGATCGCTATGGGCCGCCATTAGATGCTTTTCAGAAAAATGCATCCATAAAACTAGACCAAGGGCGGTGCCGCATACGTGATGCGTTCTGGCAAAATGGAATCATACACACTGTTTTTACTACTGGCGATGCTAATAATTTTGGAAAAATATATTATATACGTTTCGATGCAGGCAACAATATTGCCCAATGGCACACCTTTGGACTGGGTAGTGTGGACTATGCATATCCGGTAGTTTGTCCTTTTACCAATGATACCTTAAATCAGACCTCGCTCATTTCTTTTTTAGCGAGTGGGCAAGATCGTTTTCCAGAATGTAGAGCAGTGATTTGTGATAATGATTTTGTATTTTCAGGTTCCACGCTAATACGTAAAGGCGATAACAGTGTTAAAACTTCAGCAGCACTAAACGGAGTAGACCGATGGGGTGATTATACAGGAAATATATTTGTAAATGCTCCCAACAATCCTCATGTTTGGATGGCAGCGGCATTTGGAAATTCATCGCAATCGTGGAGTACTTTTATTGCAAAAATTGGCCGACCATCTGACACCATACAAAGTATTATACCTCAAAACACATTTAGTATATATCCCAATCCGATGATGGATATAGCCACCATAGAATTTAACGTAGGTGAAAGCAATATATATTCGCTAGATATTATCACCATGGATGGCAAACGTATTGATGCCGTATGGAATGCCACAGTATTTAAAGACAACAAATATATATTACAGTTCGATAAAAGTCCATTAGCTCCTGGAATATATATTATAGTACTACGCAAAGAAAATGGAAAAGAAATACTGAAACAGAAATTGGTAGTATTGGGTAAAGGTTAATTACGCATATAAAAAAATATACACTTCACATCATTATGTGGTTAACTAAGTTTGCCGACTGAAACCTTATTTTGTTTCTTTGCTGCAATGGAAATTAATCACTACTTCCGACCGGTTCACCCTGATGATTTGCCACAGGATGCTCATAGCAACTCATGGTTTACCAAAAGTCAAATATATATTGATATTATGCCCGGGCTCGACGAGGCTCAAATTGCTATTATAGGTTTCGATGATCGTGCTGCAGATAATGTGCGAAAAGAATTATATCGCCTCTCGCAAATATATCAAATAGAAATTGTTGACTTGGGAAATATGATAACAACTATTGACCCCGAGGATACAGAATTTGCCATTTCACATGTAATGAGTTACCTGCTCGAACGCAAAGTAATGCCAGTTTTTATTAGTGCCGACAACCGTTGGGACTATGCCATTTACCGCGGATTTGAAGAGCAGGATTTAATGGTGACTATGGGTATGATAAGTCCTTCAATTGATTTGGGGACACGCAGTCCGCTGAGCAGAATGGTGGTGCACAAACCCAATTTTTTGTTCAACCTAAGCTTACTTGCTTACCAAACATATATGACCGATCCACTTGCACTGGAAGCATTTCAACACATGTATTTCGATGCGTTTAGATTGGGTTGGGTTAATACACACATGGAAGAAGTGGAGCCTGTGCTACGCAGTTGCGATATGCTAAGTTTGGATATGCGTGCTGTGCGAATGAGCGATGCTCCAGGAATTACCGATGGCTCACCCAATGGATTATTTGGCGATGAAGTTTGTCGCCTTGCTCGCTATGGAGGCATGGGGCAAAGTTTAAAAGTATTTATGCTAAATGGTATTAATGTATCGAACGATGTAAATAACCAAACTGTAAAACTTGCTGCACAAATTATATGGTATGTAGCAGATGGATATATGGCCCGCCATCGTGAAAACCCAGATGAAAACCCAGAAGACTTTTTCAAATTTGTGATAGGTTTAAAAGACAACGCACACTCCATCAATTTCTATAAAAGCAAACGTACCGAACGCTGGTGGATGGAAGTTCCCACGCAGGTGAACCGCCATGCACACCACGGCCCGCACCTAGTTCCCTGTTCCTACCAAGATTACCAGCAAGCCTGCAAAGATGAAATACCCGAACGCTGGTGGAATATGTATCAGAAGTTTTTGGGGTAGTATTATATAAAATTATTTCTGTTTTTATAAGAGGAGTTATATAATTTGTTTTATTGTTTCCAAATGAATAGATAGTTAAAGTCTCAAAAATACCTTTGTGAAATGAATAGAAAATATTTTTGTTTGCTAGTAGCAATCTGGATTTATACAGTTGTATGCAAAGCACAATTGGAAAAAAAAACCAATATTGTTGCATTTCAATTCGGTGCCTATTCGCATGAGGAAGATTCTATTTATCAGGCTACCCCACCATTTAATATTAAAGTATTAGAAGATAGAGGAGGCCATATAAATTTTATGTGGATGCGACATATTACCCCTAACCAAAGCATGGGAGCCATGATGTCGTTTGAAAATCAAAATTATAAATCATATTATGGTTTTCATTATGGATATATGAGATATGCTGTAGGGGTGATGCTGAATCACCGACTATGGTTTCCAATAAATAAGAGTTTTAATTTTTATACACAAAGCCGATTGGGCTACCAACGACTTTGGCAGGATGGCAAAGGAGGTTCAAGTTATAATAATCCAATAAACTATTGGGGTAATAGATATAGCTATGTTATAGAACCGGGTATCACTTATAAATTAAATAAACGCTTTTGGTTAGACCTTAGTTGGCGAAATGCTTTTAATATATATTATCAAAAAATTAATAGAGAAACTTATAGTACTCAAATACCTTTAGGTCCAACAACTGATTGGGGAATGGGTAAGCAAAGTCTACAAATGGGAAATTTAGGCTTAATAGACAAAATTCAGGCTAAGATTCGTTATACCCCATGCTATTATTAGCTTTGCAGTAATTTAAAGCTAATGAATAAAAAAACTGCATTTATTGTGATTCGAAAATCACAAAGAAAAATGGTCATAAGAACAGGAAGCAAGTTTATAAGTGTTATTCCTGTAAACGACAATTTTTAGGAGGAGAACGTATTCAACCAGACCGCCTTTGGTTAGAATATGTAGAAGGGAAACAAACGTATTCTCAGCTTGCTATCAAGTATGATGTTAGTGTTCGAACAATCCAACGAAAAATTGATTTAATAGGATTTAAGCCTCGAAAGAGAATCATTCGAAATATTATCGTGTTGATGGATTCCACCTATTGGGGACGTGGTTTTGGAGTAATGCTTTTTAAAGATGCAATCACAGGAGAGAATTTGTATAAGCAGTATATTAAACAAGAAACTACAGCATTATATAAAGCCGGAATATCACATATAGAGTCACTTGGATATACGATACATGCAATCGTTTGTGATGGTAAACGGGGGCTTCTCAATGGATTTAATGACACCCCAATACAAATGTGTCAATTCCACCAGGTTGCCATTGTTATAAGATATATTACTAAGAAGCCTAAAATGCAAGCATCAAAAGAACTTAAAACGATTATACATCTTCTGTGTAAAACAGATAAAGAATCATTCATAGGAGCAATGGGTGATTGGTATAATAAATGGATGGAGTTTCTCAACGAGAGAACCTTAGATATAAAAACAGGAAAGAGCAGATATACTCATAAGAGGTTGAGGAGTGCATATCGAAGTATAATGACAAATTTACCATGGCTTTTTACATGGTATGATTATATAGAATTAAAAATACCCAATACCACTAATGCTATAGATGGTCATTTTGCGGATCTTAAAAACAAATTGAGAAATCACAATGGTCTTAGCAGAGCTAGAAAAATAAAATTCATCGATGAGTTTTTAAAGGCATAAAGTCCATTTAATATTTATAAATAAGAGGAAGCCAATAGAAAACTTCCTCTTATCACATTAAACGGACATCGAACTATTCCTTATGGGATGCTCTCCAGCAGAGCCTATTCTGCTTCATTCGATCATTCAAAGTTAATCAGAGAAAATTCTATTGCTAAAAAAAATTAAAAATATAGCCTGAATTTTGTCCACTTGAAATATTCAAGTTTAAAACAGCCTGAATTTTGTCTATTACACC
>JANYDJ010000255.1 GCA_025363675.1 Flavobacteriaceae bacterium
CCTAAAAACTGATCTCGTAAATTGCGGGTACTCCAATTTATATTTTGTGTCTCCATTTGCTTGCGAATACGGGGCGTTACTTCTACTACCATTCTTTTGGTTTTCCCTTCGTGCATTGGGTCAAGCACTATTTCTATATGCGTGTCTCTGTCTTGCTCTTCTTTCATTTTGCAATTACATGTTTCCACACCACCTTTTTTTATATCTATAATATATCCTTTAATGGTAACTGCTTGCGAGGTATTCCAACGGTTCTCATCATCTCCTGTTTCTAATATTTTTTCTAAGGTAATATCCTTGTTAATATCCTCGTTGCTGGGCAGATTGCTGCGATTTTTGAGCTTGTTTAATTGCTTTAGGGTTACATCTTTTGCATTTCCTTCAGTACTACAATCTTTATAATAGTTATCAGCAGGAGTGGGTATAGCCGTATCATTTTTACAACTATATAATATAATAGTAAAAATAGCACAATAGATTTTATTCATATTGTTATTGTATTTCTAAAAAAAGTAAATACAATATTATGCTTTTTTAACAAACTCGGTTTTAAGCACCATGGCAGTACCTTCAATCTTGCAGTCAATTTCAGCTGGATCATCGGTAAGTTTAATATTTTTAATTTTAACACCGCGTTTCAACACAGTTGAAGAACCTTTTACTTTTAAATCTTTAACAAGATGCACCGAGTCTCCATTTTGGAGCAGGTTGCCATTACTGTCCTTTGTATCCATTTTTGTTTGATGTTTTTTTTTGATTTTTGCAAAAGTAGGAATTATGAACGAAAATATAATTAATAAGCTGAAAACAGGATTTTGCCATTCTCCCTTTTCCATCCTTACTTTGCAACTGAATGAAAATTAGTTACCAGTGGCTGCAAAGCCTTATCAATACAAACAATTCGCCTGAGCAACTGTCAGAGATTTTGACCAATACGGGCTTGGAAGTGGAGGCGGTGGAAGATTATTGCTCGTTGCCTGGCGGCTTGCAAGGACTGGTTGTTGGCGAAGTGCTTACTTGTGCTCAGCACCCCAATGCCGATAAATTAAAAATTACCACCGTTAATATTGGCCAAGAAAATCCTTTGAATATTGTATGCGGTGCACCCAATGTAGCCGTGGGGCAAAAAGTTGTTGTCGCAACTGTCGGTTCAAAATTATATCCAAGTTCGGGCGAGCCATTTATGATACAAAAAAGTAAAATACGTGGAGAAGCATCGGAAGGAATGTTGTGTGCTGACGATGAAATAGGCATGGGCCAAAGCCATGAGGGTATTATAGTATTGCCAAATGATATAAAAGTAGGAACTGCGGTTGCAGATTATTATGGCGTATATAATGATTATACAATCGAAATTGGGTTAACCGCAAACCGTGGCGATGCTGCATCGCACTTGGGAGTAGCTAGAGATGTGAAAGGTGTTTTGGGCCTTGATATTATAGTTCCCGATTTGGAAATTCCAGCCAATCTTCCAGCTTCCGATTATCATACACAAATAGACGATTCAAATTTGTGTCGCCGTTATTGCGGCATGTATATAAGCGGTGTGCAAATAAAAGAATCGCCGGCTTGGTTACGAAATAGATTATTGACTATTGGATTAAAACCCATCAATAATATAGTAGACTGTACCAACTATGTAATGCACGAATTGGGGCAACCCACGCATGCTTTCGATGCTGATAAAATAGCGGGAAAAACTATTATAGTTCGCAAAGCAAATGCAGCTGAAGTATTATATACATTGGATGGAACTGAAAGAAAATTATTAGGCCATGAATTATTGATTGCCGATAAAGAAAAACCACTTGCACTTGCAGGTGTGTTTGGTGGAAAAGACAGCGGCGTAAGCGAACAAACACAAAATATATTTTTAGAAAGTGCTTGTTTCGATCCGGTAGTAGTTCGCAAAACTGCCAAGGCACATACCATAAGTACTGATTCTTCTTTCCGTTTTGAGCGTAGCACCGATCCATTATTGCCTTTGCAAGCATTGCACCGTTTGGCCAATCTTATTATAGAAACAGCAGGAGGGAACATGCATGAGCCCATCGACCAACATCCCAATCCTTTTACACCTTTGGTAATTGATTATGATTTGGACAAAGCACGCAAGCTAATAGGCAAAAATTTAGATAATAAAACTATTATAGCTATTCTATTAAAATTAGATTTTGTTATCGTACAAGAAAATGGAGATATTATAACCTTGCAAATTCCCAGTTACCGACAAGAAGTAACACGCCCAGCAGATATTACAGAAGAAGTATTGCGTATATATGGATTAAATAATATTGAGTTTCCTGAGCAAATGAAAATTGCTATACAAACCGATGCTTACGAACATATATATGCCAAGCAAAACAAAATTGCTAACATGCTATGCTCACAGGGCTTCAGCGAGATGATGAACAATTCATTAGTGCCTGCTGAATGGTCGCTTGCCGATGTGAAACCTATACATTTGCAGAATCCATTAAGCAATGAATTAAATACTTTGCGTAATCATTTATTGCATGGAGCTTTGCAAAGTATATCCTATAATAGAAACAGAAAAAGTCCAGATTTACGTTTATTTGAATTTGGGAAAATATATAATAATGGAGCGAATGGATTTGAAGAAACTGCAATACTTTCATTGGCAATTACAGGAAATTATATACCAGAAGGCTGGCAAAAAAACGAACAAGCATCGAGTTACTATCATATAAAAAACCATGTAGAACTTATCATTCAATCTTTGGGGATATATGATATACAAATACAAAAAACTGAACATCCCTTGTTGGATGATTCAGTAAGTATATTATATGATAGTTCTGAAATTGCCACTCTCGGATATGTGAAAGCAAAAGAGTTGAAGCAATTTGATATTGCGTCTTCTGTCGCCTACGCCCACATCAATTGGGAGAAGCTGATGAAAATTGAAAACAAGCAAACATTTGTATATAAACCCGTAAGTAAATTCCCCGAAGTAAAAAGAGATTTATCTTTGTTGTTAGATGAGCAAATTACTTTCGGTCAGCTTGAATTAGTAGCCAAACAGACCAATAAAAAACTACTCAAGAAAGTAGAATTATTTGACGTATATCATGATGCAAAATTGGGTGAAGGAAAGAAATCTTATGCACTAAGTTTCTTCCTATGCGATGAAGAAAAAACAATGGATGATGCTACAATTGACAAAGCCATGCAAAAAATATCGCAGAAATTTGCAGAGGAGTTAGGTGCTATGGTAAGGAGTTAGTATACCCATGTTATCCTAGACAAAAGTGGGACTTTTAACAAAAAAAATGCGGCTACATTATATATATAACCGCATTTAAACAATTTGTATTATGTTATTTTCTTATATCCAAAGGTTTAACCAACACCTGCTTGTCGTTATTCTTTAATGATATATAATAAATACCATTCGCAAGCCCAGCTGGCAACATAATTTCGGCACGAATTTGATTAGCTGGTATCTTTCCTGAGGAAATGGATTTTCCAGTAATATCAATCAAATCATAACTCCATTTATTTTCTTGTGCATTCGGAATATCTATATAAACAGTGCTGCCCTCCACCGGATTCGGATATATATTTATATTATTCTCGTTAAGAACATCCCTCACACCAGAACCTGTTGGTAATTGTTGGGCATGCGAGTAACCACTGCTTGGGCTATTGTAAGTTGCATCGGTAAA
>JANYDJ010000027.1 GCA_025363675.1 Flavobacteriaceae bacterium
GTCGGCGACAACGCCAACCTGAAGCAGAACGCCAACGAGAAGGATAACAAGCGGCAACTGCCTTCGGTTGGCGTTGTCGCCAACTGAAACCTGCCCTTTGTCGGTGTTGTCACCGACAATAATCTAGTACTATTTAATTTATTGAAACCTGCCCTTTGTCGGTGTTGTCACCGACAATAGTCTAGTACTATTTAATTTATTTTCAACCCCATGCAACTATTTTTGGGTTTTGGGAGTCTTGCCTTTAATTAACTAAATGGAATAAAGCATGAGAATATTTTTTACACTCTTAACAATATTTATTCATAGTATCACCGCCGCACAAAACGTGAATTTTAAGTGGGCAAAGCAAATGGGCGGTGCGAACCAAGATGCAGCCTATTCTGTTGCGGTAGATGCAAATGGCAACGTATATAGTACAGGATATTTTATTGACACGGCTGATTTTGACCCCAGCCAAGGTTATTACCAACTCACAGGTCCGCCATATTTAAAACACGGCTGTTTTATTTCCAAACTAGATTCTTCAGGAAATTTTGTGTGGGCAAAACAATTCGATGGAATTTGCACAGGTTATTCATTGGTGCTTGATTCAAAAGCCAACGTTTATATAGGCGGTGTATTTAGTGACACCGTAGATTTTGATCCAGGAACAGGAGTTTACAAGTTAAATGACAGTAAAAGTAATTATTTTATTGCCAAATTAGATTCTGCTGGAAGTTTCAAATGGGCTATTCAGAAAGCAGGGAGTTATGATAATATTGCAATTGATGCGGCAGCAAATATTTATTACGATGGTGGGAAGGTTGACTCTAGTGGTAAAATATTATGGAGCAAATATATACCAACTGCTGTTCATTCATTGGCTTTGGATGATTCTGCCAATGTATATTATACCGGAAGATTTAGATATACAATAGATTTTGATCCTGGGTCGGGTACCTATAATATAACCTCGACTAAAGATAAAAATGGTAACACTACTGATGATATTTTTGTATGCAAACTCGATTCGGGAGGTAATTTTATTTGGGCAAAGAAAATAGGAGGTATAGATAACGATGAAGCCAATTCAATTACAGTTGATAAACAAGGAAATATTTATTACTTAGCAAAATTTGCAGATACGGTAGATTTTGACCCCGGAACAAGTGTATATAATATGACGGGGCTTATGGCTATATCTAAGCTTTCTTCTGATGGCAATTTTATATGGGCAAAAAGTTATAAAGGAAATAAATATGGAAGTGATATATCTGGTTTTGCCATTACACACGATTTTGCAAGCAATGTTTTTATAACAGGCTATTATAGAGACTCGGCAGACTTTGATCCGAGTTCCAATGTCTACATGCTAAAGTCAAAATATGGCGGTTACTTTTTATCAAAATTGGATTCTGAAGCAAATTTTATATGGGCAAAAAATATAAACGTAGGCTCTGCATCAATAGTAATAGATAGTGCGAATAATTTATATACATTTGGGGCGTTCTCAGGAAAAACTGATTTTGACCCTAGCATAGATACTTTTAATATGACTGGTATAGGTGATATATATATCCGAAAAATGAGTCCTTGTTCTCCCTCATCATCTACCATCAATATCACTGCATGCGGCCAATATAAAATTAGGTATTATACCTATACACAATCGGGTACATATTATGAAACAATTCCAAACTTAAAAGGATGCGATAGCATTATCACTCTCAATTTAACAATAAAAGCCAATTCAGGAGTTGCTCTATTTGAAAAGGCTTGCAATAGTTATATATTTAAAGGAAATATCATAATAAACACGGGTGTTTATTATGATACGCTAACTAACTCTATTGGGTGCGACAGCATTGTAACTTTAAATTTAACAATTAATAATAGCTCGTCAAGCACTGTTTACGACCAAGGCTGCAATAGATATTATCTCAATAAAAAACTACTTACAGTTTCGGGAACCTACTATGATACTATTCCCAATGCTGCAGGCTGCGACAGTGTTATAACGCTTTATCTCACTATCAACAAAAGTAGTGTGTACACCTTCTCAAAATCCGATTGTAAAAGCTATATATTTAATGGTGACACTTTATCACAATCTGGAGCGTATACCAATATACTCACCAATGCTGTGGGTTGCGATAGTGTGGTGGTTTTGTATCTCACTATATATACTAGTAATAATACAAATACGCTTCATATTACCTATTGCGACACATACACTTTTAAAGGGAATAAACTTACAGCAAGTGGAGTTTACTATGACACCATTCCAATTGCAGGTGCATGCGATAGTATTATAATTCTTAATCTCAAAATAAATAAAAGTGTTTCCACATCCCCCAATATAGTTTCATGCGATAGTTATAATTTTAATGGAAAATTGTTAACTACAAGTGGTATTTATTATGATACGCTTTCAACATCAAATGGCTGCGACAGTATAATAACCTTAAACTTAAAAATAAACGTAGTTGATGCATCGGTAACGCAGAACGGGAAGATACTTATTGCTAATGCCAATAACGCAGTTTACCAATGGCTTTATTGTAGTAATGGATACACTGCCATACCCAATGAAGTAAGTAAAAGCTTTACTCCAACTATAACTGGAGCCTATGCAGTTGCGGTGGTAGAAAACAATTGCTCTGATACTTCTAATTGCTATACAGTAATAAGTCAAGGAATATCAGATAAAAGTATATCATATACATTTGATGTATTTCCAAATCCCACCAACGGACAATTTACTGTTCACTCAAATCAAACATTAAAGAATGCTACCCTAAAACTATATAATATAACTGGGCAAGTTATTTTGCAAAAAACTAATTTATCGGGTGATAGTTTTGTGCTTAATATTAGTGAGCAAGCAAATGGAATTTATATGCTGGAGATTGGCGAAGGGGTGAATGTGAGCAGGGTAAAAATAGTGAAACAGTAACATTCTGGTTGGCGATTCTGGTTGGCGACAACGCCAACCAAAAGCATCCGCAAGACTAGGTAGTATGCTAAGGTTGGCGATTCTGGTTGGCGACAACGCCAACCAAAAGCAATGTGAACAGGGTAAAAATAGTGAAACAGTAACAGGTCGGTGACAACACCGACCTGAAGCAGGAATAGTGAAACACTAACATTCTAGTTGGCGACAACGCCAACCAGAAGCAAAACAGTAGCTTGTTGGTGAAAACACCAACAAGAGGCAAAAGCAGGAATAGTGAAACACTAACATTCTAGTTGGCGACAACGCCAACCAGAAGCAAAACAGTAGCTTGTTGGTGAAAACACCAACAAGCTAACGCCAACCAGAAGCAAAAAACCACTTTATCCGCAAAATATTAAGACGTTTATTATAGTTGGGGACAACGCCAACCAGAAGCAAACCGCCTTGTACTATATCTGTATTGTCTTTCGTCCTTCGTCTTTATACTTTATACCCACTCACTTCCTCCTCAATCAACAAATCCAACATATCATAAGCGGAGAGATTATAGTCCCAACCGAGTTCGGTTTTTGCTTTGTCGTTGGCTCCATATATATTTTCTATTTCGGCAGGGCGGAATAGCAGCGAGTCGATATGTAATTTAGAATGCGAAATATGTAGCTTGTTAAAAGTATACTCTACCAAGTCGCGTAGTGATACAGAGCCCCCTGAACATATATGATAATCATTGGGTGTTTGTTTTTGCATCATCAAATACATCGCTTCTACATATCGAGGAGCATATCCAAAATCACGCATAATATCTATATTCCCCACATTTAATTGCTCCAATTCTCCTTTGCTGATTTTGAGTGCCTGGGTAATAACTTTTTTCACAAAAAAACTTTCGGTACGCAAATACGATTCGTGGTTAAATAATATACCGCAGCATATAAACATATTATACGATTCTCTGTAATTAACACAGATCCAATGAGCCGATGCTTTTGAAATTGCATAGGGACTTAAAGGATGAAAAACGGTATTTTCTCTAATAGGTAATTCTGGCACACGACCATACATTTCGCTGCTCGAGGCTTGGTAGAATTTTATTTGTGAATTGGTAATTTTAATCGCCTCCAATAAATTAAAAACTGAAATAGTATTAAACTTAAAAGTTGCAATAGGGCTGGCAAACGACTGCGAAACGGAACTTTGTGCTGCCAAATTATATATTTCCGAAGGTTGGTATTGATTAAGTATTTTAATGATTTGTGTAATATCTGTTAAATCACATTCTATAATAGTAATTTGGTCGAGTATTTTTAAATATTCCAAACCTTTCATACCTTCCCTCGTATCACTACGTGCCAAGCCAATTACTTTATATCCTTTGCTTAGCAATAGTTTGCATAAGTATGCTCCATCTTGCCCCGTAATTCCTGTAATAATTGCAGTTTTCATAGTGATGTGGTTTTAACGGTATGGTGAAAATCTTTTACTGTATTATGCCAACTAAATTTATCTGCTTGCTTATATCCAGCTTCAATTTTTTCTTTTCTAAAATCAGTATTATATAATACTTTTTGCAATTGGGAAGTAAGCATTTCTTGGTCGCCATCTTCAAAATATATTCCAGCATCGCCGGCTACTTCAGGGAACGAGGAACGATTGGTGAGTATTACAGGAGTGCCACTATACATAGCTTCAACCACAGGTACGCCAAAGCCTTCGTAAGAAGATGGGAACACAAATACTTGCGATTTATTATATAAACTATATAGTTCTTTATCGGTTGGTCTTACATAATGCATTTGGTTTGATATACCATACTCAGCAAACATTTGTTGCTCAGCTGTCGTAAATGCATCACCAGTACAAACCATGTGCAACGAAGTGTCTTGTTTCAAAATATCCTTACTTGCTTCTACCAATAATTTAAAATTCTTATAATGTTTTCTGTTGCCCACAAATAAGATATATTTTTCTGGCAAACCGCTCACCTCATCGTCCTTGGTCCTATCCATTGAATGGCTTAAATACACCACATCAATAATATCGGGGCTAATTTGCGGATAGAATTTCAATATATCATTTTTGGTACTGTGCGATATGGCAACTATTCTTTTTGCTTTTAACAATAACTCTTTTTTATTGGGAATAGTTGTCGTATCTTTTGGAAAATGTTCGGGATAAATTTCGTGTATCATATCATACACGGTTAAAATAAACGGTTTGTTTCCTATATGTTTTAAAAAAGCAGTACTATAATAAGTGGGTATATAATAATCGAATTTCCCTTTGCGAAGTCTGCGGTTCAAATCCATCTGATTCAAGATTTTTATAGGGTCTAACAACCGACCCTTGGCCATCTTGTCAAACTTAAAAACCAAATTGTCGAAAAATTTAACACGTTTGCGGTAGTAATGATAGTTTAAATTATACCATACACATTCTTCTACGGTTATATCTTTATATTTTGGCAAACCCTTTATCAGCTCAGCTTGCATACGAGAAATACCGCCAAATTTTTGGTTAAAGAATATTTCGTGGTTAAAGAGTAAGTGCATGGTTCTGTGGGCAAAAATACAATATTTCTTTATTGCACTAACATCAAATCTTGCCCAATATCTTTTCTATAATACTTGCCTTCAAACTCAATAGCGGCAGCAGCTTTATACGATTTTGCCAAAGCATCTGTTAAATCATTGCCAAATGCCGAGACGGCAATTACCCGCCCGCCCGAAGTTTGAAGTGTTTCATTTTTAATGCTGGTTCCTGCATGAAAAGGAATTGCATTCACCACATTTTGCAATCCTGTAATAGTTTTTTCTTTATCATAATTACCTGGATAGCCACCACTGGTAAGCACTACTGTGGTGCAAAAGCCAGAGCGTTCTATGATAGTATGTTCCTGTAATTTTTGATGGTGTGTCGCTAGCATTAATTCCACCAAATCATTCTCCAATCTAGGCAATACCACTTCTGTTTCTGGATCGCCCATGCGGCAATTATATTCTATCACATACGGATTTCCATTTACATTCATAATACCTACAAACAAGAAACCTTTATAATCGATTCCCTCGTTTAGCAAACCTGCTATACTGGATTTCACTATTTGCTCTTCTACTTTTTGCATAAATACAGCATCAGCAAAAGTAACTGGAGACACTGCTCCCATGCCGCCTGTATTTGGGCCTGTATCGCCATCGCCTATGCGTTTATAATCTTTGGCAGTGGGCAATATATGATAATGTTTTCCATCGGTTAATACAAAAACGGAAAGTTCTATACCATCTAAGAATTCTTCTAATAATACCTTGTTTCCCGCCTCGCCAAACTTAGCATGGTCGAGCATATCAATTAATTCTGTTTCTGCTTCTTTATAGCTTTTACATATCACCACGCCTTTGCCAGCAGCCAATCCATCAGCTTTTACCACAATGGGCAAGTCCATCGTTTTTATATATTCTAGAGCTTCGTTTTTATTATGTTTGTTTGCTTTAAATGCTTTTGCAGTGGGTATATGATACTGTTCCATAAAACCCTTTGAAAACTCTTTACTTCCTTCTAATAACGCCCCTGCTTTTGTGGGACCTACAATTGGAATTTGTTTTAATGTTTCTGTATTATAGAAATAGTCCACAATCCCATTCACCAAAGGTTCTTCGGGACCAACAATCACTAATCCTATACTATTATTGATACAAAAATTTCCAATTTCTTCAAATCCATTTAATATAATATTTTCTGCCAATGATATAGTACCTGCATTTCCAGGAGAAACATATAGTTTTTCGCACAACTTACTTTGTTTAAACTTCCAAGCAAATGCATGTTCGCGACCTCCACTTCCTAATATAAGTATATTCATTTAACAATATTTATTGATTTCCTATCCAGCCTTTTGCTACTAGCAATTCTGCAATTTGCACGGCATTGGTTGCTGCACCTTTGCGTAAATTATCACTAACCACCCACATATTTAACCCATTCGCAATAGTTTCATCACGACGTATACGGCCCACAAAAACTTCATCTTTATCATAACTATTCGAGGGCATCGGATATATATTTTCAGCTGGATTGTCTTGTACTATTATACCCGCAGCATTGTTTAATAAAGTATATATCTGATCCATGGTATATGCTTTTTCAAATTCTATATTAACCGCCTCGCTATGCCCGCCAGTAACGGGAACCCGAACTGTAGTGGCAGTTACTTTTATAGAATCATCGCCCATTATTTTTTTGGTTTCGTTCACCATTTTCATTTCTTCTTTGGTATAGCCATTGTCCATAAACACATCTATATGTGGCAATACATTGCGATCTATTGGATGCGGATAAGCCATGGGACCAATAATTCCATTTCGTTCATTTTCCATTTGCTCCACTGCTTTCACGCCTGTTCCTGTAACCGATTGGTAAGTGCTAACCACTATGCGTTTTATTTTAAAAACATCGTGCAAGGGTTTTATCGCTACCACCATTTGTATAGTTGAGCAGTTGGGGTTGGCTATTATATAACCCTCTTTTACGATATCATTTGGATTTACTTCAGGCACCACCAAAGCCACTGTTTCGTCCATTCGCCAGGCCGATGAATTATCAACCACATAACAATCAATCTCGGCAAATTTTGGAGCCCATTCTTTCGATACACTTCCACCTGCTGAAAAGATAGCAATATCAGGACGGGCGGCGAGGGCATCCTCCATACTCACAATGGTATAATCTAGGCCATTAAAGTTTACGGTGCCTCCAACAGATTTGGCAGAAGCTACGGGAAGCAATTCGCCCACTGGAAAATTACGCTCGGCCAGCACTTGCAACATTTTGCTACCTACCAGCCCTGTGGCACCTACTACGGCTATTTTGTACATCTCTTGTGTTTCATAATTTGGGATGCAAAATTAAGGGTGGGTGACAAGAAATAGTATATAACTTTGCACCCCATGCAATTTAATAAAAAAATGTACGATAACGAGCTGTTGTTGCAACTGTACCGCAACCTGCTTAAGCCACGAATTATAGAGGAGAAGATGCTTATTCTGCTTAGGCAGGGCAAGGTAAGTAAATGGTTTTCGGGTATTGGACAAGAAGCTATTTCAGTGGGGGCTACTTTTGCTTTGCAACCCGATGAATATATATTACCACTGCACCGCAACCTTGGTGTTTTTACAACCAGACAAATCCCGCTCACTAAATTATTTGCACAATGGCAAGGTAAGTATGAAGGTTTTACAAAAGGTAGAGACCGCTCGTTCCATTTTGGCACACAGGAGTATCATATTATAGGAATGATATCGCACCTAGGAGCCATGTTGGGTGTGGCAGATGGGATTGCATTGGCTCACAAACTGAAAGAAGAAAAGAAAATTGCGATAGTTTTTAGTGGCGATGGTGGTGCCAGCGAGGGAGACTTTCACGAGGCTATTAACGTGGCCACAGTATGGGAACTGCCTGTTATATTTTTAATAGAGAATAATGGCTACGGTTTGTCTACCCCGCAAAACGAACAGTTCCATCATAAATATTTTACCGATAAAGGTGTGGGGTACGGAATGGAAACACAGCGTGTAGATGGCAATAATATTTTAGATGTATATGATACTATTCGCAACCTTGCCGTATCAATGCGTAACCGCCCAAGGCCAGTGCTTGTTGAGTGTATCACGTTTAGAATGCGTGGCCACGAAGAAGCAAGTGGAATTAAATATGTTCCGAAACATCTCATCGATGAATGGGCAGTAAAAGATCCTTTAATAAACTATGAAAACTATCTAAAAGAAGAGGGAATTTTAACTGCTGATATGATAGAACAATATAGAAGCGAAATTAAAAACGAAATTGACCGTTCTTTAGAAGAAGTTTTTGCAATGCCCGAGGTAACAAGTAGTGTACAGCATGAAATTGCAGATATATATGCCCCTATAGAAGTAGATGCTTCTAATGATATAATACATTTACCAACCGATACCCCAAAATCTCCCAAACGTTTGGTAGACGCTATTTCCGACGGACTTCGGCAAAGTATGGAAAAGCATCACAATTTAATTATTATGGGGCAAGATGTAGCAGAATATGGCGGTGTATTTAAAGTTACAGAAGGATTTGTGGAGCAGTTTGGAAAAGGGAGAGTTAGAAATACACCACTGTGTGAAAGTGCAATTTTAGGTGCAGCTTATGGACTTAGTATTAAAGGAATGAAAGCTGTGGTAGAAATGCAATTTGCCGATTTTGTAAGTTGTGGTTTTAATCAGATTGTAAATAATTTTGCCAAAAGCTACTACCGTTGGGCACAAAATGCAGATATAGTTGTACGCATGCCCACAGGAGCTGGCGTGGGTGCAGGGCCATTTCACAGCCAGAGCAACGAGGCTTGGTTTTTTCATGTGCCGGGTTTAAAAATTATATATCCATCGTCTCCCATCGAAGCAAAAGGACTATTGGCAGCGGCCATCAACGACCCAAATCCTGTGATGTTTTTCGAGCACAAACATTTATATAGATTGCCCGAACTAGAAGAAAATGTGCCTGATAGTTATTATACATTGCCCCTAGGAAAAGCAAGAAGTGTGAGAACAGGAAATGATATAAGTATTATAACTTACGGAGCTGCCGTTCACTGGGCAAAACATATAGTAGAAAAATTGAAAATAGATGCTGAAATAGTAGATTTAAGAACCCTCATGCCTTGGGATCAAGAAGCTGTGGAAGCCGCCGTAAAAAAGACTGGGAAAGCAATTGTATTTCACGAAGATACATTTACTGGCGGTATAGGTGCTGAAATTGCGGCACATATATCTCAACATTGTTTTGAACATTTAGATGCTCCTGTTGTGCGTGTGGGCAGTTTGGATACCCCCGTGCCCATGGCCAAACATTTAGAAGATCAGTTTTTACCGCAACAGAGATTTGAAGTGGCGTTGAAGACGTTGATGGAATACTAGAATCGATAAATTAATGGTATTATTATAGCGTTACTATATATAATACTTACATCGCTACTTGCCACATTAAAATATCTTTCCAGTTGCCCCAATCGTTCACTCTTTCACTTAGCTCTTTTATTACAGTTTTAAGCGAAGTTTGTTTTTCTTTTTTTGTAACAGGGGCTATGGTCTGTCCTGCTTTTATTTCGGGAAAATCAATTTTGGTAGCATACCAACTCATGTGCATACGCGGTATCACAATGCCTAAAATTAAACCAGGCAATCCATTAAATGTTTCTGGCCCCCCTGTCAATAAAAGTTCATCGGTATAAAACGCTACAATAAACAACGAGTCGCAGAACCTACCGGTAGCTTTGCGGCAAGCATAGCCTGCTATAGTTCTCACATCCTCCGTTATTTTCCAATCGATATGGGGGAGGCTGTCTATAATATGATAGGTTTTATCATAAACTTGTTTTTGCGAAGCATAAGTCCCGCTGTCCATATTGCTATAAACTGTAGAAGCTATACCTGAACTCATCCAGTCAGGTATTTTTTGCTCGCTTTCTTTTCCTGCTTTATATACCGATTTGTTATCTGAAAAAAACAAGTCAAAATATTCAGTTATATAATCGGGCAGTCGCGTCATATATTCTGAATTGCTATTGTCGCCACCATTTAGCTCTTGCATGAGTTTCTTTATATAAATTTTACGTTCATACTCTACTCTTGCGGTACTGATAAATTTTTGAGCATAGCTATTGGATACACCACAAAAAATAGCAGCCATTATAAAAAATATATATACTTTACTTTGCATCTTCTACTTCTTTATTAGGGGATTTGGCTGTTTTGTTAAAATTCCACAATATAGAAACCAGCCAATATCGCTTAATCACATTATATCTAGTTTCTGTTAGGTAATTGCTACTCACATACCGATTAAATCCATTGTTTTGGTTAAGAATATCTCGTACTATAAAAGATAGTTTTACATTTTCTTTTTTAAACATTTTACGTTCTAGGCTCATATTCCATATATATATATTATTGTTTGTGGTAAAGTCTTTTGTTTTTTGACGTATATTAGCTGCTATGTCTGTGCTGAGGTTCCATTTATGTGGCAAATAAATAGTAAGTTCTAACTCATGGCTTTGAATCCAATATTGTGTTTTGCGTTCGGGGTTCAAACTGGAACGCGAAGTATTATAGTCAAAACTAAAATTAAAAGAGAACTCATATTTGTTTTCCTTTTCATAATCAACTCCCGGCGAAATATCTATCGTTGATGACAATGTTTGATTTTTAGCCCCGTTTATATAGTTTACATAATTATTTAGACTGGGATTACTTCTACAAGTAAGCCTGAACCCACTCTTTTTTATTTTAAAACCATAATACATCCAAGCCCCTAATCCATAATTACCACGCAACACATTTATAGTTTGCGAAGCCCGTTGTCCAAAACCATTTATAGAATCGAAAGTAGTAAAAGCATTATGCGTGCTATTAAACCACAGAGATGCGTAAGCACTTCGCTCATTGAGCATTTTGTAGCTATTCAAGTCCACACTAAATCTGTTTTGTACCTGCGGTTTCAAATTTTCGTTGCCTTTATATATATTTAAGGGGTCAAAATTATTCTGCAGGGGCTGTATTTGTGTAATAGTGGGCTGTTGTGTGTTTCCACTATAGGATATCTTTAAGCTATTAAACTGAGAAAACTTATAATTATATACTGCTGTGCGTTGAAAATTTACAAAATTATAGGGAGTGGTGCTATTGGTGGTTCTGTTGGTACGTGTATAGTTGTTGGCCTGCAAATTAGCCCCAGCGTTGAGCGACCATTTCTTGCGTTTATATTTAAGGGCGATACCCGGCGATTGTGTTATAATATTAAACTTATAATCATTGCTATATTTTGGGTCTTTAATATTATATGATGAAATACCATCATAGTTATAAGAGTTATTGGTATTGGCATTTTGATTATTGGTATAGCTGTATGATGCTTGCAAATTCAAATATTTGCTCAGCGGTTCGGTATAGCTAGCCGTAATAACCGAATTGGAAGACCACTTACTATTTTCTTTATTTTGATCGATTGTTATCACGTTATTGCTTCCCAATATATTTTTAGAAAGTAGTTTAATCATTTGCGATTCAGTAGAACCATTAAAATCAGCAATAATATATAATAGCCTTTCTTTGTTGCGAAACTTGCGTTGATAATTTAATCCCTCCTGATAAGAAGTATGATATCTATTAGTATTGGTGTTGCGATGGCTTTGGTTAATAAATGCTTGATCTTCATTTAAAGATGCAGAGGTAAACGAATCTATACTGGTTGCCCTAAGGTTACTTATTTTTGAAGTTAGTGTAATAGTATTGAAAGAATCTGGTTTGAATATATAAGATAAATTAAAACTACTATTTACATCGTTCGACACAAAAGAATCTGATTGGGTTTTATAAAAACTGCTATCGGCTAAAAGTTGTCTAGTGTTGGTGGCAGAGGTTCCTCGGCGAACTTGTGAATTGGAGATGAGGTTGATACTTAGATGGTGTTTGTCGCCTTTAAATTTATCAGAGAAATGACCACCCATTGATAAGTTGCTGGGAAGCCCTTCATTATTTGAGGAGTTCTCTGAATAATAGGTAACGCTGCCATCATCACCAAAGGTCATATTATTAGAACCGCCATACGACTGTTGTTCTTCCCAATTCAGCGTGTTTCTGTTGGTATTAGATTGTATAATATATCCAGTTATTTTACGTTTCGATTTAAATATATTAATCATGGCCTCATTTTCATACCAACGTGGTAAACCTCCTGCCGCTTTTACTTTGCCAAACATGCCTTTTTTGTACTCCTCTTTAAGTTTGAGGTTGAGTACCTTTTCCTTTTTTTCATCAGTTATTCCTGTGGCCTTCGATTGGTCACTTTGTTTATCATATACTTGCACCTTGTCAACAGCCACTGCTTGCAAATTTTTGGTGGCTATCGTCGGGTCATCACTAAAAAACTCTTCGCCATCTACCAATACCTTCTCCACTTTTTCGCCATGGGCGGTAATTTTCCCGTATTTGTCTACCTGTATTCCTGGCAATTTTTTCAAAAGATCCTCAACCGTAGCGAATTGTTTAGTTTTGAAACTATCGGCTGTGTATTCCACGGTGTCGCCTTTAAATACTATAGCTCCCTTTTTTTGTTTGAAAATAAATTCTTTTAAGGCCACCTCTTTTTGCAGCATACTAATATTTAGCTTAGCCACCTCATCTATTTCCACCTTTACTATTTCCGAATAATCGGCAAAAGCAGGATGTGTGATAACAACCAAATAGTTTCCGGTATCTAAAGTTTTAAACCTGAACGCCCCTACTGAGCTGGATCGGGTGTACTTGATAAGCACAGAATCGGATGGGCGAAGCAGCATAATAGTAGCATGTTCAATATATTTACTTGCGGCTGAATCAGACAGATTGCCACGAAGCTCGCCCTTGCCCTCTATTTGTGCATGGGCAAAGGATGCAAACATTAAAAAACAAAATAATACAGGTAGATGTTTTATTCGCATATTCTACAAAAAAAGCATTACGTTTTTTTCGCTCGGCAAGTTACGTTCTATATTTGAGAAGTTAATAATATGTGTATCAAACAATTTGAAAATACCAAGGTATAAGTTGTAATTTTGCCTATTCTATGAGTCTCAAAAAACCGATTGTATATATAGACAAATCTCACTTTAATAGTGCATATAAAGGATATGTTTTTGAAATACTGAAAGCAAACTTTTTTAATACGCTTTCACCACAAGAAAAACTTACCAAATTTGGCCCTTTTGTAGATTTATATACGTATACCGAAAATATCGATGAAGCTGATTTTGCGATGCTGCCAATGGCTTGGAATTATTATGTGGATCACCACCATACAAAGCTAGCCGAAGACTTTATCAACTATTGCAAATCGAAAAACAAAAAAATTGTTAGTTATTTAGCTTACGATTACGGAGTAACACCTACCATAAAAGATATATATATATTTAGGCAAAGTGGTTATCAAAGTAGGAGATTGCCTTACCAGTTCGCCTGCCCTTTTTTCTTAAATGATTATTTAAAAATAAGATATAATACCGAAGAAATTGCGGTGAGAGAAAAAGGAGAAAAAGCTGTTGTTGGCTTTTGTGGCCAAGCGGAAGTAAGTGCCCTCACCAATGCTTGGAATTTATTTACCATTGCATTAAACAATATAAAGTATTATACCCATTTGAAACGCTGGGAGCCGCAAGTATTATATCCACCAGTGCTGCGAAGGACAAGAGCTCTTTCCTATTTGGAAAATTCCAATCTTGTTGAAACTAATTTTATAAAACGAACAGCTTACCGAGGTGGGGCTAAAACCAAAGAGGAACAAGAAAAAACCACAGCCGATTATTATAATAATTTGATGCATTCCGATTATATACTTTGTATCAGAGGCGGAGGTAATTTTTCAGTGCGTTTTTATGAAACCATGATGATGGGAAGGATTCCCTTATTCATCAATACCGATTCCATTCTCCCATTCGACAATATAATAGATTGGAAAAAACATACGGTATGGGTTGAAGAAAAAGACATGAAACATGCACCCCAAATATTAGCTGACTTCCACCACCAAATTCATCCCGACGATTTCAAACAAATGCAATTGGATAACAGAAAAATTTGGGTGGATTATCTGAGCAATTATGGGATATTTGACCATATTGCGAAGATGGTGATGAAGTGACCAAAGGCGTCATTCCGATGCATATCGGAATCTCTGTGAGAATGCACCAAAAGGGATCCTGAAACAAGTTCAGGATGACGACTAAAACTTTTTCACTTATGCTTCCAACCCAATCCTATTCAATATAGAACGACCTAGGGTAATTTCATCAGCATACTCCAATGAGCCACCAATAGCAATTCCTCTGGAAATGGTGGTGATTTTTACGGGGAAACCTGTTAGTTTTTTGGTGAGATAAAACATGGTACTATCGCCTTCCACTGTAGGGCTAAGAGCCATAATAAGTTCTTTTGTTTCTTCGGTTTTTACACGTTCAATTAATTTGTCGATGGTCAGATCACTGGGGCCAATGCCCTCGATGGGCGAGAGAACTCCCCCCAATACATGATATAATCCCGTAAACTGCCCGGTGCTTTCTATAGCCATAATATCACGTAAATCTTCTACCACACAAATCTTGTCACGATCACGGTTTACACTGCTGCAAATTCCACATATATCTTTATCGGAAACATTACCGCATTGTTGGCAGAACAAAATTTGGCTACGCATATTGATGATGGCATTGCCCAGTTTCACACTGGTATCTGTATCTTTTTTTAGCAGATGCAACACCATACGCAACGCCGATTTTTTCCCAATGCCAGGGAACTTGGACAGCTCATTCACAGCTTCTTCTACTAATTTACTTGGAATATTCATCGGCTTTCAAAGATAGGTGTACTATATAGTTTGCTTCGGGGTGCTTTTTTCCACAGGGTGCGGATTAACTTTTGGCAGGCTGTCAGTCTGAGTTCATCGAAGACGGTGTTCGGAGGAGAAAGTTTCAGAATATGTATCTGCATAATGTTTGTCGCCCTTCGATAAACTCAGGATGACAAACATATCAAAAATCGTTAATCCTTGTTCGTCATTCTATATCTTTGCCCTATACTTTCACTTACCTATATGGACCGCAACGACCGCATCAACAAACTTCTCGAATTTTATACCGCAACTCCCAATGATACTTTTGTAATATATGCTCTTGCCAATGAATATATACAAAGCGGAAACGATGATGAGGCTTTGAAGTATTATAATATATTACTAGAAAATTTCCCTGATTATGTTGCTACCTATTATCATATAGGAAAATTATATGCAAGGCGAGACATGAAAGAACAAGCACTCGCTCTATATAAAACTGGTATGCAAAAAGCCCAACTAGCCAAGGACAACCACAGTTTTGCTGAGTTGCAGACTGCGTATACAAATTTGGATATGGGATTGGATGATGAATAGTTTTGTATATTTGCATTTTATATAATTAAAATCAATATGGATTTAAAAATCGTTGCTGGAATTAAGACAATTAACATTGTTGATGAAGAGGATAATATTCTATATGATATACCTATACATCAATTAGGAGATGTTATTAATAAAAATGGTACAAATTACTCTTCTTGGATTAATCAACTTGAAGAAAAAACATGGATAAATATAGATACTTTATATGAATTAGCTCAAGTAATCAAAGAATTAGTTGTTAATAATGATATTGATTGGAAAGAAACTTTTTTTACAGTTGAAAAAGGAATCTATCTGGAACATGTTAAAAATGTAAAGAAAGACACGAGTAATGCTTTTGAACAGAAAACTAGTTATTCTGATATAGTTATGAGAGCTATTGAAACTGGGAAAGAAGAAAATAATCAAAATATCAATAAAATAGTAGACGAAATCGTAGATAAAAACTTAAAAAGGTATGATATAATTTAGTAATAAAATGTACTTTTGAGAAAGCCTAAAAATGCAGTCTATATATTTGTCTTTCTTCCGCTTTTTATAGATTTACCTTTTTCAGGATTATCCATTCCGTGATACAAATCAAGAATTACAATTCTTTCGGTATCAATTCTGAAAATAATTTTATACGTTTCACCAACTGTAGCTTTCCTAATAAAATCTGACTCAATATCAGTATCTGTAAATTTCTGAAATATATAGGGATTTCTTTTAATTATTTTGAAAGTTGTTTGTATTGAATTTATTATTTTAAGAGCTCTGCTTTGTGAGTGATTTCTCAAATTCCATTCATAAATACTTATAATACTTTTCTGTGCTTGTTGGGTTATTTCGAGTTTCATTTTCCATCAGTTAATGATATAACCCAATCATCAAAATCTTTCTCTGTCAATAGTTTGCCCTGGTCTGCTTCCCATATCGCGGTTTCAATTTTTCTTTGCAATTCTTCTTTTGAATTTACATAAGTCGCATCGGGTTCACTGGCTTCGGCAGAAATATTTTCATCAATTTCAAGTGTTTTTATAAACTTTAATGAACGTGCAAGCTCCGCAAAAAGTCTCGCGTCGTCATTTGAATCGATTGTAATACGGAATGTTGTCATAATTATTTAGGCGAAGTTAAAACAAAAATATAATTTATCAAACAAAAATATTCGAGAATGCAAACCCTATTAAGGGAAACTTCTGTTATATAACAATCTGTGAAATCCGTGTAATCCGCTTAATCCGTGATTCCAGACAATTATATAATACTACTTCGCAAACGCCTCCGCCAAAATATCTGCCTGTTCTTTGGCAAATACTTTAGAAAAACCTGATGCTGATGAAGCACTGGATTTGCGGCGTATGAGATGCTTCTAAATCAATTTTACTAAAGTAGCCGTAATAGCAATACTTGCAGCTATCATGGCACCTACTTTTAAAACTACACGATTTTCTAATTCACGTAAATCTCGTTTTGATGCTAACTTTTCCATTTCAATGCAAATATATAAATTGTTTTACTTAAACAATCTGATTAATTACTTCGCAAACGCCTCCGCCAAAATATCTGCTTGCTCCTTAGCGAATACTTTAGAAAAACCTGATGCTGATGATGCACTCGATTTGCGACTTACCAGTTTCATAGAGAAAGTATCTTCGCTACGCAATAAGAACGTCCAAGCACCTTGGTTTTTGGGTTCT
>JANYDJ010000056.1 GCA_025363675.1 Flavobacteriaceae bacterium
GCCGGGTGCTAGGGCATATACATCTTCACCATTTAAGAATCGGTCGAGATATAAAGTATCAATGAAAGGTATAATATCCGATTTTTTTATATCAATGGGATTTGTAATAAATATATGGTGTGCCCAAAATGCAAAAAGTAAAAATAGAATAGTAAAGAAACTGTATATATATACTTTTTTTATCGTACTTATTTTGTTAGTAGTTTCTGTTGTTGTAGGTGAAACAATTTCTTCTATGAGATTGCCTCCACGCAATGACGGGCTGGTTGTAAAAAAAGGAAATAATGCAATGAATAGCCCACTACACGTAAACAGTAATGGAGCTATAATATAACCCAATCGTTGCCTAAAGAAAAAGAAAATTAGTAATTCAAGAATGAATACAATATATATATAAAGTGCAGTTTTATTTATATGAATATTCATTTTACATGATAAAATACTATTGCATTTTACGCTCTAAATAAGCCAAGCATCTTTTAATTCCCTCTTCAAAAGGAATCTCATATTCAAATCCATGAGCCTTTTGTTTCTCAGTATCTCCACCGCGGGCAAATACGCCTTCGGGCTTGTCGCTGGTGCCAGTTACTTCGGGATTATATCCCACAATTCCTGCCGACATTTTTGCAAAATCAATAAAGCTAGTAAATATTCCGGTGCTTAAGTTAAGTGCTGTGCCATCATCAATTTTATCCATGGTAGTTATCACACCACGAACACAATCGGATATATGTATAAAGTCACGCATTTGCTTGCCACTGCCCCATACTGAGAGATGCTGCTCGCCTTTGTTTTCCAAGGTACGTTTGCATATACTGGGGAATGGATAGGTCATGTCTTGATCTTCGCCATAGCCGCTAAAAGGACGGTATGATACAGATTTAATTCCATGGCGTTCATAAGCAAGTAATGCTAAATATTCGTTGGTTAATTTTGCCCAACCATAACTCATATCGGGCATACCAATATCTTCGGCAAACGATATCATATCTTCTTTTAACAATATATAATGATCGTGCTTTTGCAACTTAATAGGATAGGCTGCACTAGAACTAAAACATATAGTTTTTTCGGGTTGTGCTTCTTTGGCCCATTGCCAATATTCGCTGTCGATAGATAAATCATCGGCAACCGCAAGTGGGTTATTTTCTATCATCATACGACCACCCACCATTGCGGCTAAGTGGAAAGCATAATCGTATTTTGTATGTAAATTATTTTTGAAAAACTTTCTGCAATCTTCTTTGTGAAATTTAAAATTATCATAATCACGCGGTTCATATAATGGCCAACCATCTGCCGGGTCGATACCACCAGTAAGGGGGGCAACCACATCAACGCAATCAACTTCTGCTCCTTGTTTTAGCCAATGCTCGGTAAAATGTCTGCCTACAAATCCTGCTCCGCCTGTGATAAGTATTTTCATGATTTTATATAATATATTTTATATGATTGTAATATATTTTGTCGGTCTTCGATGAACTCAGACTGACAAAATTATTTATCGAAATGTTTTCTATATAGTTTGAAAGCTTCGATAGAACGCTCAGGTAAATATTTCAGTATTGCATCTGGATCACTTGGTAGTTCAGTTACAATTTTTAAATTATGCTCATAACCCAAATATTCAGCTTTCATATCTTTGGTATAGTCATGTACATTTCTGTCTTGGAAAACTGAAGCTTTTCCGAAAACTACATTGGCACCTTTTGCTTGCACATAATACGATGCCCATATATCATCCATTCTGCCCACATGTGGGAACAAGAAATAATCTTTCAAAAGTGATGCTTTCAAAAATGTATTTTGCGAATTGAAAGGAGACATTTTATTGGCAGCAATAGGAAAACATGCTGGGTCGAATTTGCACTCGGGGGCATGCTCCATGCGGCAGATAGCGTCTATATCAGGATCGCCATCCCAAAAATCGGCTTGCACATCGGGTGTTATAGTTTTGGTCGACTTACGTGAATAATCGCGTTTTGACAAACTCAATAAGGGATAACCACGGTGCCATAAATGTTTGTGGTTTGTAGCTCCAATAGAATCGAATGCTGGCAGATCAGTTTCGTAGTAATTTGTTTCTACGGGGTTGCCCAACATTAAGTTTTGTCCCCAACCTTCGTAAGGTATATTATCATCATCCACTACGGCAACTATATCGGCACCCATATCGTGAGCCCATAGCAGACCCATGTTGCGGCGTTGTATACAATTCCATCCGATAGCGTCGCTCAAATCTTTATCATAAGCTTCTTGCTGTTCGGGGGTAACATATACACCTTTATTTAGGTGATAATCTTTTGGGGTTTTCAAATCGCCAATAACTACAAGATCCCAATCGGGGTAACTTTCGAAAAGTTTGATAGCCTTGGTGGGCGGATTGATGGTGGTGGTAACAATTACTTTTTTCACTTTGATTATTATATATAATTATTTTCTGATTTTGTCTTTACTCATGAAACGGATTTTAATTCCTGTTCCAAAATATTTAAAGTTATTGATAAATGGATTTTGCGATTCGCCTTCTGTTCTAGCTTTCCACACGCTTGGAATTTCGACTGCCTTAACTCCCAAACGCAAAGGTTTGCATATACTCTCGAACAAAAAAGGGTGTTTTAATTCTGTCCATTCGATTGATTGTACTAAAGCTGTAGGGAATATACGGAAACCATAAGTCATGTCTTTTAAATTGGTGCCGTATAATATGGAAAAGAATTTTTGGAACACATAATTGAATACCAATTTCACAGGGCTGTATCCACTAAATCCGCCACCTTTGGTCCAACGATTTGTTCCCACAATCCAATCGGGGTGTTGCTTGCTTAGGGCAATAAGTTGTGGCACTTGTTCAGGATTTGTTTCCAGGTCGCTGGCCATCATTAGCAGATGTGTGCCTTTGGCCAAATCGAAACACTCACGCATGGCACCACCTAAAAACGGTAAAACTTGATCGTGTACACGAACCTTGTTGCCGTGTTTGAGTACAATTTCCTCAATCACTTTTCGGCTTTCGATACTGGTTTTTTTGCAGATCACAATTAGGTATTCAAATACCTCTGCACTGCACAAATCCTCAATCATCTCCACCGTTTGGCGAAGCGAATAAGTTTCGTTTACTACAGGTAATATAACAGTAACAGTATGTTGTTGCACGGATTGTTTTAAAAGGGTTTCAAAAGTAGGGGAAAATGGGGGAAATTCAGAATTTTGCAAAGCCAAGACGAAATGAATTTTGCAATAGGTTCTATAAGCCAATCAGTAAGTGCTGATTTAGAGATTTTTAAATTAAATGCTTGCTATCAATTCTTTTAGTTCTTTATCTGTTATTGAAGCAGTTTCAGATTTGTCATAAATGGAAATTAAATTTACAATGATAACCCCATCTGACTTTTTAATAAACCCTATAATTTCAGTATCAAGATGGCTTATAACTCTTAGCCCACCGCTTTTTCCTTTCCCTTTACTTTTTACAGATAACCTAATTTTATATGAATCAGTTCCAAGTGGCTTTCCTAGTTTTGGATTTGCTATTAATTCCTTTTCAAGCTCTAATAATTCTTCTCCTAAAGATGGATACTTTTTTAGAAAAGGCTTAACCCTTCTTTTGAAACTTTGCGTAATCCTAACGCTTACTTTCATTTAAAAAATCGGATAAGGTTTGCAATTTCACACCTTTATTCTTAGATGTTTTTATTTCTTCAATACCTTCTTTAATACTTAGAAAAACATCAAACTTTTTCTTCAGTTTATCATAGTCGGCATTAATCTTTTCCCATTGTGAGTATGGTACAATCACTGATGTTTTCGCACCACTATCATCAACTATATATTGCATCGCATTTTTCATATTAATTTCTATACAAAGTTAAGTTATTAGGTTGTTCAATGCAAATGATTATTTTTAAGTTTATCGCTTCACAGAAATTCTTTTGTATAGCACTCCTAAAAATCCTAATTTTACCTCATGAATTCATCAACCCCATTAGCCGAAAGAATGCGTCCAAACACCTTGGATGATTTGGTTGGGCAAGAGCATCTTACAGGCAAGGGAAGTATATTAAGAACTGCTATTGAGCAAGGAAAAATTCCCTCCATGATTTTATGGGGGCCACCGGGAGTGGGCAAAACCACTATTGCCAATATTATAGCCAATACATTATCGGTTCCTTATTTTCAGTTGAGTGCCATAAGCAGTGGCGTGAAAGAAGTGCGGGAGGTTATTGAAAAAGCAAAGGAAACTACACAGTCCATTTTGTTTATTGATGAGATACATCGTTTTAATAAAGGGCAGCAGGATGCATTGCTTGGGGCAGTGGAAAAAGGTATTATAACTTTGATTGGTGCCACTACCGAAAATCCTTCGTTTGAAGTAAACTCCGCTTTACTAAGCAGGTGCCAAGTGTATGTATTAAAACCTTTGGATGAAAATGGATTGGTGAAATTACTAAATCAAGCTTTGCAAAATGATGAAGATTTAAAACAATACAATATACAATTAAAGGAAACGGCAGCTTTTATAAATATTAGCGGAGGTGATGCACGCAAACTGTTAAACTTATTAGAGATTGTTGCAACTGCTATAGCTCCTGCCGCCAAAGGGAAAGAGGTTATTATAACCAATGAGATGGTGATGGATATTGCCCAGAAAAAAGTGGCATTATATGATAAACAAGGAGAGCAACATTATGATATAATTTCGGCATTTATTAAAAGTATGCGGGGCAGCGATCCCAATGCGGCAGTATATTGGTTGGCGAGAATGATAGAAGGGGGTGAAGATGTAAAATTTATAGCAAGACGAATGGTAATTTTTGCCAGTGAAGATGTGGGAAATGCCAATGCCAATGCTCTGCTACTTGCCAATGCAACTTTTGATGCAGTAAACAAAATTGGTTATCCTGAGTCGAGAATTATATTATCGCAGTGTGCGGTTTATTTGGCATCATCGGCCAAAAGTAACGCATCGTATATGGCTATAGAAACAGCACTAGGTTTGGTAAAACAACATGGCGATTTGCCTGTGCCTTTGCATATAAGAAACGCACCTACTAAGCTGATGAAAAATTTAGATTACGGCAAAGGCTACAAGTATTCCCACCAAGGCGAAGGCAATTTTATTGAACAAGAATACCTGCCTGAAAAAATTGCAGGAACCAATATATACGAACCACAAAATAATGCCAGAGAAATTGAGTTGAGAAAATTTTTGAAAGAGCGGTGGAAAGAGAAATATGGGTATTAATATATATAATCTTATTTTATTTTTTCTATATAAATAAATCCTTCATAAGGATGATATGCTCCGCACATAATCCCAGAGAAGTTATTGCAGGAGTCAATTTTTTTAACAACAGCTTCTATTTCCACTCCATTTTTAAATTTTGAAACTATGCTGTCATTACAAATTTGATAATCTTTACCTTGTATATTAAAATAGTATCCTGTGCAATCTTTCTTTAAAATGTAAGATTGATAGTTTATATGCTCGCAAGCAAAAGAAAAAATTGTTGTTATTAGCAATACGAAATATAGAAAGCGTTTCATTGATTTTTATTTAATATTTGTAACAATTAAAACCGCAAATTGGTTGCATGAGGAGAATCGGAGAATCATATATAATACTTATTCAATCTTCTCAACGGTAATCCATCCTTCATTTGCATGAATCATTTGGCATACAATAGCGTCTTTTGCTGAGCCACTACATTCGGTTGTCTTTTTAAAAGTGGCAGTTACTTCTGCACTGTCAGTGTATGGTGCCAGCATTTCTAGGTTGCAAACATGATAGTCTTTCCCTTCAAAACGCAGATAGGTTCCGGTACAATCTTTCACCACCATCATGTTTTTATTTCTAATTTGTTTGCAAGTAATAAATGCAAGTATACAGAGGCTTATCGATAGGTAGATTATTTTTTTCATAGTGATTTTTTTATAGACGCGAAAACCAAAAAAGGTTGTTTGGGCAGAACAAAATTATTTTGTACGGAATGGTTTTAGTATAAGAACCTATTTAAAGGGAAAAGGTTGCTTGGAGGAAAAATTATTTATACTCAATAAAAAAAGCCGTTAAGAATTTCTTGCTAACGGCTTTTTTTAAAAATATAATATATATTATAAACTTATTCCAGCTCTCACGCCCAAGAAATTAATTAGTGGGCCTGAATTAATGTATATACTTCCGCTAAATATTTTCATGCGGGCAGATACGCCTATATGCAAGTAGCGTGGGCGGGCATCATAGGCATTGCTATTGTTGAGTCCGCCACTTTGTATTAATCCAATATTATACCATACTTCGGGCGATATATTGATTCCTTTTGCAGCTTTAAACATAGCACGAACACCAATGGGTAATGAAGAAGCAAACTTAATTCCGGCTCCTCCAATAACAGGAGAATCAACTTTAAATAATTGAGCATTTAAGCCCACCACAGCTGCATAATTTTTTAGGAAGCGTTGTTCACGCATGGTCGAGCCATCAACCAACCATTTGGTAAATGTAGAACTGGCAGGAAAATATATAGCAATGCTCTGGGCTTTTAATGGGGTTTTTTCGGAGTGTGAAAAATTTACTATATTAATTCCCGCACCAATTAATAAATCTTTGGTAGTGCCACCAAATGTTCTGGCATTATATCTCAATCCATAATTTCCAACAAAAACATTCAATTTTTTTTGTGGGTATTCCTCAATTTTAATAGGGGAATTGTCGCTTTCTCCTAAATTATAGTTTGGAATTTGACCATATAAACTTTTGCTTGCGGGTTTATAAGTATTGTCGATAAAGGTAACACCATCGGCACAGATACTTCCTTTGGGCAGGCCTCCTAATTTACCAGCTTTTTGTAATGATGATAGCATATCAAATTTGCTTAAATCTTTTTTCTCTTGCTCTAGTTTTGCAAACTCACCACTGCCTTCACGCGGGCGGATTTCGGTAATCTTTACTTCCACACGGCGGTTGCGTTGGCGACCCTCTTCGGTTTCATTATTGGCAATAGGTTGGGCTTCTCCATACCCCACAACAGCCATGCGATTGTCAGAAACATTTTTGCTAACCAAATATGCTTTTACTGATGCTACACGCTCTTGTGATAATTTTTGGTTGGCATCGTCAGCACCTACATTATCGGTATGTCCGCCAAGTTCTATTATAATATCAGAGCGGTTCATAATATCAACTAACTTGTCCAATTCCACCATCGATTCTTTACGCAAAGTTGCTTTGCCGATATCGAAAAATATATTTTTCAATTCAAACTTGGCACCTATTATAATACGGGTTACTTTATAATCAACTTTTAAATGCAAATCATTCTCTTCGCCTAGCCACTGTGCTTTGGCATCGTATACCAAATAGTCAAGTTCGGTAGCCGCTTTCTTATAGTTTTCGCTAAGTGTAGTATATTGTGCAAATGCTTCACTGATATTTGTATTTTTATTATCGATTAGTTTTTGCATTTCATTATTATACTTATCCAAATCGGCTTTTAGTTCTTTAATACGATTCATGCGTGAACCAAATTTATCTTGAATAGGAATTTTGTTTACATATAAATTCGGATTTTGCAAATCCAAAGTATCTTGGTGATATAAGAAACCACGCTGGTCCATTACCACTAAATATTTTTGATAAGCAGGCAATGATACATAATAATTTCCATCAGCCTTGTTACTCGAAATACGGGCAGCTTCTTTATTGGTAGCCATATTTATATATTTAATTACAATACCTTCTGTCGAGTCTTTTTCGTTGGTTATTACACCGCTTATAGTATATGTTTTTTCAGGACGTGCACCTTGGGGCATCACCATTTCATATATATCTGTAGCACCTAGTCCATCGGCCTGGTCGCCACGGATAAGGTATGCTTTATTGCCCGATGCCGGAAGTGTAAAATATTTTTCTTCTTCTAAGGTATTTACATATTTCCCCATATTAACGGGCTTACTCCAATTGGTCCAAGTATCATCTAAACGTTTGGCATAAAATATATCTTTATTACCAAAGCCTGGATGCCCATTGGAGCAAAAGTATAATGTTTTACCATCAGCAGCAAGTTGAGGCGATCCTTCAAATTTGCCTTTTACATTTACTGTAGGTCCTAAATTTAATGGTTTGCTCCAGCCTTCATCGGTAAGAAAAGAAACGTACATATCTGCTTCACTTTTATCATCGCGGTCACTTATAAATAATAATGTTTTACCGTCAGGCCCTAAGCTTGCTTGCGATTCCCAATTGGTGGTGTTTATCATTCCGCCTAAGTTACAAGGCATTGTCCAACCTCCAGCAACTTTGCAACTATAAAATAAATCTCCACCACCAAAACTGCCCACATAGTTACCAAACAGTATGGCTGCATTTCCATCGGGCGACATGGCTTTTAATGCTTCGTGCGAGGTAGTATTTAATTGTTTAAAATTTTCAGGAGTGCTCCAGTTTCCGGTTATAGAATCGCGTTTACTAAACCATATATCTTCTCCGCCCAGTCCCCCTGCTCGGTCGTAACCCACAAAATAAAGTGTTTTACCATCGTTGCTAATTACAGGACTATATTCATCTCCTTTGGTATTAACCACGCTGCCCATATTTTTTACCCGTACTTCATCATCATTTCTTTGTAATAGTTCCAACCAGCTATTGCCTTCTTCTTTGTTGGCTTTGGGGTCTTTTTCCAGATAAAGTTTTACAGCTTCGGTAGCCTCACTTATCTGGTGATTGGCAAAATAACATTTGGCCAAAGGAAGATATTTTGACGGATCGGTTTTGGCTTCTTGAATATAACTGCCCATAGCTTTCAGATATTCACGCTTGGCAAAATATTGGTCGCCATTCAAATCTTGTGCAGTTATAGTGCCTGAAATAAACAGGAATATAAGCCCTGCAATACTGGAAATAATTGTTTTTTTTCTCATAACTATTGGTTGTTTTAGGTAAAGTTTCACGGTCGTATTTTTATTTTTATAATGATACAAAATAACAGGCAAATGTGCCATCATTCTCTACGCATTTAGTGGTATTTTTTATACCCTGCAAAGGGTATGCGTAACTGAATAAGAAGAAAAAGTAAGCGAGATTGCTATCTTTTTTCGTAGCTATCATATATACTATTTTTTGTTTTTCTTCTTTTGTTAAGTAATACACTAAATGTAAGTGAACCTAATAGGCCGATTCATTTATATTTTATATATGGTAGCTCTAAATAAAATGGTTTTGAATGTTCAAATATATTCAGGCTTTTAAATTTGAGAGCATTAGATTTTTTGCTTAATGTGTATGTTTTGTAAATCAGTATTATATTTATTGAGAATAGAATTCGAGATGCAGAATTCGGGGAACCTACGGTCGGTTAATGGTTAATCCAATATTATAATAATGTATTATGCTAAACAGGCGTCAGCCCCTCCGAATCCCGAATCCTGAATCCCGACCCCCTCCCCCAAATGTAACATGTTCGTCAAAAACCCAATCTTTACAAAGCCCAAACCCAATATTACGGTACTTTTGTAGCCAATCTAAAAAACCAACAAGTTTCGCAGCGGCGAAATCAATTATCAATTCCCAAAACAACAACAAATCATGATTAAAAAAATTATTTTTTCTTTAGTAGCTTTTACAGCATTTAACACCTATGCACAAACCTGGGTGTACGACAGCGTTTACCTTGGCCCGGGCTACCGCAACGAAGTTTATTATTCGTTAAAAAATAAAATGGTCGATACCGTTCCTATCCGCAACTGGCATCTTGCATTTAGTGCAATAGGTGGCAAAGATGCAATGTATTATGCTATTTTGGCAAACCATTCAAACGATGTACGTGTGGCCAAGTATCCGAACAGCGATATCACAGGCTGGTCAACATTTGATACTACAGGCTGGAAAACATGGCGTAGGTTTTTCAATAGCGACGAGAAATGGGCTGATGGTGCCTTTTGCAGAGATTCGTCAATGCATCCTTATTACTCATGGGGTGTATATAATAGTAATGTGCCAGGTGAAATTGATGGCGATTCTATTTTTGTAATATATGCCAATCCAAATCCGCCAGCAAAACCTTGGGCTAAGAAATTTTATGTAGTAGCCCGCAAATCAGTTTCAGGTGTTCGCTCGTGGACTTTTAGATATGCCAATTTGGATGGCAGTGCTGATACCACAGTTACGCTAATGGATAGTAATTATCAAAAAAATCATTTTATGTATTATAATTTAAAGAAGGATAAGGAACTTAAACGCGAGCCCAATAACAACAAATGGGATTTACTTTTCACCCGTTATTTTGCCAAGCAATCAGATCCCACAAATCCATACTATCAGGTAACAGGGGTATTGCATAATATAAAAACAAAAACAATCAAACTTAAAGGTGAATTAAGCGACCTTGTTTTGGTAACCGATACTGGAGACAGCAGGTTTAGCGATAAAATTAACACCATTGGTTACGATTGGAAAACATTCGATTTTAATTCAAACCAATATGTTTTGGGTGATTCACTTACCTATGTGGTGCTTCATTCTCATCTGGAATTAAATGCGACTGTTACTTATGAAATATATAAACTTAAATTTACCGGTTTCGGTGGCGGTGCTAATGGCAAGGTAGCTTTTGCTACTCAAAAAATGTTGAACATGAATACCTCCATTAATGCCCTTGACGAAAACAAGTTTATCTATACTTTATCGCCCAATCCTTCAAACGGGAACACGCAATTGTTTGTGAATACTGAAAAATTGAGTACCATGCAAATAAATATATATGACCTTAATGGTAAAATAGTATATAACCAACAAACTAAAAACAATGGCTTTAATGTTTATAGCTTGCCCACCGAAAATTTAGGCAAAGGTTTATATATAGTGAACATACAATGCGGCAATAGCCAACAAACGCAGAAATTGATAATACAATAATAAGGTACTGATATTTTTATCATTCCTTTATGGTTATAATTTAAAAAAGATATAATAACAATCGTGTTCCGCACAAAAAATATCTTACTTGTAAAGCACCTCATTGGGGTGCTTTGCTTGTTGATATCGGAAACTATGTATGCCCAAATCTCGTTGGACTCTGTGATAGTAACGGGCCAAATGAAAAACTCTACTATTGATTTATCGGTACAAAAAGTGAAGGTGATTGATAGAGCAAAAATGGATAAAATGGGAGCTATTAGTTTAAGAGATGTGCTTACCAACGAGCTCAATTTTCGAATTACACAAGATGCTGTACTGGGCAGTCGCAT
Source organism: Flavobacteriaceae bacterium (assembly GCA_025363675.1). GTDB lineage: Bacteria > Bacteroidota > Bacteroidia > UKL13-3 > UKL13-3 > CANJUD01. The sequence goes on from JANYDJ010000056.1 coordinate 11,245, forward strand.
AAGTGTGCAGGGGCTTAGCGGTAGTCAGGTAAAAATATTGATGGATGGCGTACCTATTATAGGTCGACTAGATGGTAATATCGATTTGAATCAAATTAATCTGAACAATATAGAACGTATAGAAATAATAGAAGGTCCTATGTCTGTAATATATGGCACCGATGCCAGTGCAGGCGTTATTAACCTAATTACAAAAAAGAATTCGAAGAATGTATATGATATCAATGTCAATATATATCATGATAATAAGGGTAATTATAATTATGATTTTGGCGGCACTAAAAAAATAAAAAAATCATTGCTAGGTATTAGCATAGGTCGTTATTTATTCGATGGTTGGGATCCCAATGAGGACCCATATAAAAGAAAAATGCAATGGAAACCCAAAGAGCAATATTTTACCAATATATATTATAATTTTAATTTGGGTAAAACCACACATAGAATTTCAGCAAACTATTATAGAGAGTTTTTATTAAGCTTGGGTTCACCCAATGTTACACCTTTTGATGCAAAGGGTATCGATGATCATTTTATTACCAATCGCTCGCAACTAACCTGGCAGGCCGATAGAAAAATAGGAAAAAGAGGAGCATTCAGTTTCTTAAATTCCTATAGTTTTTATCAACGTAAACGGAATGAATATGTAAAAGATTTGGTTACGGGTAATCAAGCCCTGTCAGCCAATATGGAAAATCAGGATACCACGCGTTTTGCTTTGCTACAGTTAAGGGGTAATTATATCCGTCAAAATAAAAAAGGAAATTATACCAGCCAAATGGGGTATGATATAAACGCCGATCAAGCAGCGGGTAAAAAATTTGGTGGTGCTAAAAACTATATAAATGATTATGCCTTGTTTTTTAATAATGAATATAAACCTTCTTCCAAATTAAATATAAAACTCGGTTTCAGGTTTGCATATAATACACGTTTCTCTGTGCCGGTTACACCTATGTTTGGCTTGCGTTATCAACTTAACAAAAACCATGTTATTCGCTTTTCAGCAAGTAGAGGATTTAGGGCACCTACGCTAAAAGAACTTACTTTTATGTTTGTGGATGCAAACCATATTGTGCTTGGAAATGATAGTTTAAAAGCAGAACGCTCGGGCAATTTGCAGATTAATTATAGTTATACCAAGCCACTTAAAAAAGAACGATCCATTAAAGTGGAAGCAACCGCTTTTTATAACCGGTTAAATAATATGATTACCCTGCTACAACTAGATGCAGCGACCAATTTAAATAAATATGTGAATATCGACAAGTTTGCCAGCAAGGGCGGTACGCTACAGTTGGCATATTATAGTCCGGTGTTTACGTTTAAAACAGGGATTTCTAGAACCGGGCTAAATAATTATTTTAATCAAATAGATAAGTTTTTTTATTATAGAGAAATTAACTTCAGTGCTGATTATAAATTTAAGAAGTATAATAGTAGCATTTCGTTTTTTTATAAGCTTAATGGCAAGCAGCAAAAATATATATATGATGAAAATGGCAATATTGAGGTGGCTTATATAAATCCATGGCAGTGGATGGATGTATCTTTTAATAAAAAAATAGCAAAGCAGCATATACAAATTATAGCTGGTATTAAAAATTTAATGAATGTATCAAGCGTTAATTCAACATTAAAAGACGGGCCACATACACAGGCAGGGCCAAGCCCCATAGGAATGGGCCGAACATTTTTCCTTACTTTTAAATACGATTTTTCTAAAATGCTCAAGTAATGAAATTGGTAATTAAACATATTATATATATATGGTGCGTAATGGTTCTATTCACCGTTCAATCATGCATGAAAAAGGATCCCAAATGGGAATTGGATAGCAGTAATGTAGAAGGCGTGGTGAAAGATTTTGATATGGGTGATTCATTCCAGAATGTTGTATTTTTTGATTGTGAAACAGGAAATTCTATTTCCAGGAATATACATGAATGGGATATATCATTTGCATGCGACCCCAATAAATTTGGGATACACCTAAACACAGGTAGTAATATAGCAGTATATAATACCAATGATACTACTTTTTTTGCTAAGTATACAAGGCCCCCGCTCAATAAATTAGAATTCGATCATCCCCATGGTTCATTGGACAGCACTGGGTTTAGCCCTTGTTGGGATAAGTTTACCAATACCTTAAGAAAGAATATATTTATTATCAGATATATAAAAGATACCTCAGGACTCCAGGACAGATTTATTATATTTCAGCCTATTGAGAAAACATCAACTTATTTTAAATTTCGTTGGAGATATTTCGAATCAGGAACTACTAATTTTATAGAAGAGAAAATAGTTTTTGATAAAGACTATAATTTTGTCCACTATAGTTTTTCCCATAAAAAGATATTATTTTTTGAACCGCCCAAAATGGATTGGGATTTTAAAATTACCAAGTATATCGATTTTCTCATGAATCAAGGGCAGCCATATCCTTATATAGTGCGAGGAGTTATTTCAAATCATTATAATGTTTCCTGTGCTGTCGATTCTAATCATAAATATGAAGATATTAATTTACAACTTGCCAAAGGGTTTCAATATAGTGATGATAAAGATGCTATAGGTTACGATTGGAAGTATTATGATTTTGCTTTGTCGCGTTATACTATTCGCACCAATATAAACTATATTATAAAAAACAGGAACAACGATTATTTTAAGCTCAAGTTCATAGACTATTATAATAAACAGGGTAAGCCTGGTGTGCCAAAATTCATATTTAAAAAACTTAATTGATTTTGAGAGTCTTACAAGTTTATTTAGAAATAATCTAAATAAACTTGTTTGGAATCATTCTAGATAGTAATTTTGCCCCATCAAATTTAAAAATTAGGGGCCAATGTATAAACGCATTATATTATTTGTATCAGTTATTATTCCGCTGTTTGTTTCAGGGCAGATTATTACCCACGAAGATAGTTTGGCTGCTGGATTGCAGCTAAAAGGAAACAGGGCTACAGCCATATCGGGTTATGGGGAAGTATTATATACCCACGATGTAAATAACAAATTAGGTTTGGCAAATTTGCGAAGAAATGTTCTATTTGTGGGCAATAGGTTCAACGAAAAATTATCCTTCTTTAGTGAGCTCGAGCTTGAAAATGCCAAAGTAGAAAACGGCAAAGGCTCTGGAGAAATTAGTTTGGAGCAGTGTTTTGTGAAGTTTGATATAAACAGAACACTTTATATAAATGCTGGTTTTTTTACCCCACGTATAGGGCTTATCAACGAAAATCATTTACCCACCACCTTCAATGCCAATGACAGACCTGTGGTGGAAACGATGCTAATACCAGCCACTTGGCGTGAAGTAGGTTTGGCATTATATGGTAGTCCGCGAAGCATGCCCGGTTTTAATTATAGTATCGCTTTGATGAATGGATTGGATGCATCTGGATTTAGTTTGAGCCAAGGAATTAGGGAGGGCAGGGGCGAAGGAAGCAATGCCCAGGCTAGGCAGAAAGCAGTTACAGCTGCTCTATTATATTATTATGGACCGTGGCGTTTACAGTGCTCGTCGTATATAGGAGGTAGTGTAGGCGTCGATAATAAATCTGCAGATGTGCTCGGACTTTCTATCGGAGTATTTGGCACCCCCGTGTTTCTAAACGAAGCCAATGTGCAATACCGACGTAAAGCAGTTCATTTTAAATTTTTGGCGGTACAAATAAATGTGCCCGATGCCAATTTACTAAATACGGCTTATTCAAATAATATTGCCAATATTTCACGGGGTTTGTATACAGAATATTCGTATGATATATTATATAAAAAGCACAAGGGAAATAAGCAGTTTCATATATTTACCCGTTATGAATTTGTAGATATGAATGCCAAATTACCGAGTAATGGAATTGCCAATAAGTATTATACCCAACAACATGTGTTTGCCGGTTTTACTTGGATGCCACATCGTGGTGTGGGAGTTAAGCTCGACTATCATTATATGAACAACGGACAGTTCAACCAGCAACTCGTGTTAAATCCACCACCTTATGCTCTGCCTTATTATAGCAACAATCATTATATAAATTTAGGTATTTGTTATAGTTTTTAAATATATATAAATTGGAACGCAAACTCAATAGAAAAAACTTTATCAAATTCACCTGCAATACCGCATGTGGAATAGGTTTGGGTGTTGCATTGCTTAATGTAGAAAGTTGTTCCCCTTTCCCAGTTATCAAAACCAAACATGAAAAAGGAGAAATTAAAATTCCTTTATTAAGTTTAAAAGACAAGAAAGATATTTTAGTTCGCGATTTGGAACTGGACTATGATATTATGATTAAAGAAAAGGAGGGAAAGTACACCGTGCTTGTATTAAAATGTACGCACCAAGATTGGTTGCTAAGCCCCAATGCCAAAGGGTTTAACTGCTCATTGCATGGCAGCACTTTTGATATAGATGGAAAGGTAGTAAATGGCCCTGCTGCCCTGCCTTTAAAGCAATTAAATTATATTGTTGAAAAAGAAAATATCATTATTACTTTATAACAAACCAATGAACAAATATATATATATTGTACTTTTATATTTTATAATAATTTCCCCTTCTTGTCATAAAAAACCAGCAGTTGTTGAACCTGATATAAATATTGTTACAGCTAATATATTAAACGATTTTCCAACCCATATTGCTGAGCCCACACTGCTCGATTTGTCTAATAAATCAATTGAATTATATAATAGTATACAAACGTTTGTAACCAATTCTACCGATGCAAATTTGCTTGCAACACAGCAAGTATGGTATGCCTCACGTAAAATTTGGGAACAATCAGAAGGATTTTTGTTTGGTCCTGTCTCATCCAAAGGACTAGATCCCGCTATCGACGATTGGCCGATAAGCTATACCGAGATTGATTCGGTATTAAATAGCAGTAATGTTTTTACGGCAAACTATATACAAAATTTGAATTCAACTTTAAAAGGATTTCACCCAATAGAATATATGATATTTGGACTTGGTGGAACAAGAAAGGCAAGTGAATTAACTACCCGCCAAAAAGATTATTTATTGGCATTGGCTGAGAATTTAAAAACCATTACTGCACAAATGTATACCGAATGGCAACCACAAGGTGGAAATTATTCATTGCAAGTAAAAACTGCAGGTACCAGTGCCAGTGTATATAAAACACGTAAAGATGCTTTGTTGGAAATTGCCAATGCTATGATAGGTATTATAGGCGAAGTGGGCGAAGCAAAAATAGGAGAACCTTATACAGCTATGGATTCTATGCTTGAAGAGTCACCATTCTCTGGCAATTCATGGAAAGATTTTGCGATGAATATTCAGGGAGCAAAAAATGTATATATGTGCAGTTATTCAGGGAATGGTTCAGGCCTGCACGCCCTTTCCGATTTATATAATAAATCTCTGGATTTAAAAATTACCCAAAAAATGGATGCAGCCATTAATAACCTAAATGCATACACCACCAAATTTGGTAAAGCTATATATACCCAAAGACCAGCCGTAGAAAGTACGGTGCAAATATTAAACGATTTGAAAAAAACACTGGACGATGAATTGATTCCTTTAATACAAACCTATGTTAAAAACTAATGCAGTTAGGCAGGAAGCGGTTGGCAGTCGCTACGCTTCGCTGCTCCCGTTGGTAGCCCCCAGGGTACTGTCAACCGCCTCCTGCCAACTGCTTACCGCCTGCTAAATCCAATGATAAAACCCAAAACATATATATATATTACTTTTTTTTTATTAGCCACAACTAGTATTATATATTCGTGCAGAAAACCGCAAACACTCGATGATAGTGAACTAGACGAACGAATGAGCGGTGGCGATTGTACTGTATTTGACGAAAGTGCTGGGGCTTTCGGAAATGTTATTGGTGGACTTACAGATGAAGACCAACGCGTGCATGATGTGGGCGATGGATTTTTTAGTAAAACTTTTGTTCCTTTTTCTACTAACTCACCAGCTGTTGGATTGGGGCCATTATTTAATCAACTTTCGTGTGCCCGTTGTCATATAAATGAAGGTAGAGGCACTGTGCCTGCGAGCGGGCAGCCTTTGCAATCCATGTTTTTTAAATTGAGTGTACCAGGTGTCGATGCTTATGGTGCCCCTTTGCCTGTGCAGGGTTATGGGATACAATTGCAAGACAAATCTATAGCAGGTGTGAACCCCGAAGGTACCATGCAGATATCGTATAGTTATTTATCAGAAAAATTGGCTGATGGAACAGATATACAATTAAGACAACCTATCTATCAATTCGATAACTTATATACTACCATGCCTGCAAATGTGTTGTATTCTCCCCGAATTGCCCGTCCAAATTTTGGGATGGGATTGATTGAAGCTATTAGCGAAGAAAGTATATTAAGGAACGCCGATCCCAATGATGCCAATGGAGACGGCATATCAGGTAAAGTTAATTATGTATATGATTATATCACTAGGCAAGGAAATTGTATTGGCCGAATTGGATGGAAAGCCGCAGTACCTAATATTAAAAATCAAGTTGCAAAAGCATTGAATGAAGATATAGGAATTACTACTTCTATATTTCCTGTGGAGTATGAAACTACGCAGCAAGGTGGTAAAATAGAATTGCCCGATAGTATAGTAAAAGCACTTACATTTTATATGAAAACATTGGCCGTGCCTGCCCGTAGAAATGTGAAAGATGAAACTGTAAAATTGGGTCAAAAGTTATTTAAAGCATCTGGTTGTGTAAAATGCCATGTCGACAAACATGAAACTGCAACCGATGTATCTTTCAAACCACTATCGGGACAAATTATTCGCCCCTACTCCGATTTTTTATTGCACGATATGGGGCCGGCAATAGCAGATGGACGGCCTGAATTTGACGCCTCAGGATATGAGTGGAGAACCCCGCCACTATGGGGCATCGGCCTTAACCAACGCGTAAATGGCAATACAAACTTATTACACGATGGCCGTGCCCGAAACTATATAGAAGCGATTATGTGGCATGGGGGCGAAGCACAAACGGCAAAAGATAATTTTAAGAAACTAACCAAAACAGAACGTGATGCCTTGGTGAAGTTTTTGGAGAGTTTATAATAGTCCGCATACGATTTTAGGGATTGAAGGATGGGCAGGATTAGGAACACACAAACTGTCTGAATCACAGATTACACAGATTAAAGGATTAACACGGGTTAAAACAAATACAAAAAAAATCAGTGAAATCAGTGTAATCCGAGCAATCCGTGATTCAGACAAATTACTCAACAACCACTTTCATCTTCACACCACCTACCGAAAGTATATACAACGCAGCGGCTCCCTTCTTGAGAGGTATTGGGGATGTGTTCACACTTCTCAAATCAACTACAAACTTGTTCTCTCCATTAGTCGTGGTATTATATATTTTTCTTCCCAACATATTATATAATATAATCTGAGCGTCATTGCCCTCACCGTCTGAACACGATTTTAGGGATTAAAGGATTTTACAGGATTAGGAATATACTCACTGTCTGAATCACAGATTACACAGATTAAGGGATTAACACGGATTAAAACGAATGCAGAAAAATCTGTGTAATCCGAGTAATCCGTGATTCAGACAAATTACTCAACAGCCAATTTTATCTTTTCTTCCCCCAACAACACACCCGTGGGGCAATGGTCGCTATGCCTGGCATGGGGGTCAATCCACGATTGTTCTATTTTGTCTTTCAAACCATCGCTCACCGCACAATAATCGATACGCCAACCTTTGTTGTTATTGCGTGCATTGGCTCTAAAACTCCACCAGGTATATGCGTGGGGGTGCTCGTTCAAATGCCGGAAGGAATCTGTCCAACCATTGCTAAAATGCTGCTCCATCCATTCGCGTTCCTCTGGCAAAAAACCACTGCTCTGTGCATTGCTTTTGGGGTCGTGTATATCAATAGCTCGATGGCATATATTATAATCGCCACAAACCACCAAATTAGGGATTTGCTTTTTCAAATCATTGATATATACATGAAAATAATCAAGCCATTTCATTTTGAAAGACTGGCGTTCATCACCACTGCTGCCCGATGGCATGTATACACTTATTACTGACATGGTATCGTAATCTGCACGAATTACGCGGCCCTCTCTATCATATAATGGATTGCCACAGCCTATTTCTATATTTTTAGGTTTCTCTTTGCACAATAACGCAACCCCACTATATCCTTTTTTTTCGGCTGAATGGAAATAACAATTATATCCTGCTACTTCAAACAAACTGGTATCTATTTGGTCGGGCTGTGCTTTGGTTTCTTGCAGGCAATATATATCTGCTTGCTCGCTTTGTATATAATTAGCCAATCCCTTGCTAAGAGCTGAGCGGATACCATTTACATTATAGGTGATAATTTTCATTTTGCTGGTTTATATAATGTTTGCAAAGTTATAGGAGGATATTGAAAATATCGATTTGCTTTTTATTATTTCCTTCATCACCATCGGTTAAAAAAATAATCTTCATTATTAAAAGTATTATATATAATTTTGCCTCGTATATGCTGCTAGATATTTTTGAGAAACACGCCGATGGTTATCGAATATGGGGAAATACCCTAGAAGCCTACTTGTGGATGGCAGGGATTTTACTCACCGGTTTTGTGGTGAAGAAATATTGTGCAGGTTTTTTAAGTAGGCAACTCTACCGAATATTTAAAAGAAAGACAGGGAGCAAACAGTATTCTTTGGAATTTGTGAGCCTGCTTCGTTCACCTTTCGAACTCCTATTGGTCGTTATCACCATTATGCTGGCATTCGACCGTATTGACTTGCCCGCCAACTGGACTTTTAAATTTGGCAAAAGTATTTATGTTGTTGAGCAAATTATCGTATCTATTAGCAAATTTATTTTTATCATATCTGTTACTTGGATAGTATTGCGAAGTGCCGATTTTACTGGCTTTGTACTGTTAGAAACCGCCAAGTCGCACCACGACTATAATGGAGAACAGGTGGTGAAGTTTTTTAAAGATATCATTAAGGTATTTATTGGTATTTTTTCACTGTTGGTTATTTTGGGAAGTGTGTTCGGTATGGACATTACTTCACTTATTACCGGTTTGGGAATTAGCGGTTTGGCCATTGCACTTGCAGCTCAAGAAACCATTGCAAACCTAATTGGTTCTATTGTTATATTTCTTGACAAGCCCTTTACCGTAGGCGATTTAATTGAATCGGACAAAATAAAGGGCGTGGTAGAAGAAGTGGGTTTTCGCTCTACCAAAATTAGAACCTTAGAAAAAACTTTGCTCACCGTGCCCAATAAAAAACTGGTGGACACTGCTCTTAACAATATTACGCGAACAGGTATAAGAAGAGTGAAAATGATATTGAATATTGAAGGGGTTACCAAACACGAAACGGTAAAGAAAATTATTGATGAATTTAAAAATAAAATTGATCAAAACGGCGAGACAGGCGAGAACCATCAAGTAACTTTTTCCGATATCATCGATCACAATTTGCAAATCACCATTGTATATTTTGTACTCACCTCCGACCTCGACACCGTGGCCCATGTAAAGGAAGAGCTCAACTATAAGTTTTTAGAAACTATAGAAAAATATGAAGTAAAACTATCGGGCAGCATAAGTTTGGGAAAAGAATAAAACAAAAAATTTTGCTCGATATACAAGTTATCAAAAGTGTTTAAAGCATAATAAAATCATTTATTTTTCAGGATTGTTTTGTAAATAGCTGAAATTGTGGTAATTTTGCGGCCTTTTTTATATAAATGTTACAACTTAGAAATATAGCAATTATTGCACACGTTGACCATGGTAAGACTACCTTGGTAGACAAAATTTTACACCAGTCCAAACTGTTCCGCGACAATCAGGAAACAGGTGATCTTATACTTGATAACAACGACCTGGAGCGTGAACGAGGAATTACCATCCTTGCCAAAAATGTATCGGTATGTTATAATGACGTGAAGATAAACATTATCGACACCCCTGGTCACGCCGACTTTGGTGGCGAAGTAGAACGTGTATTGAACATGGCCGATGGTGTGGTATTATTGGTAGATGCGTTTGAAGGCCCCATGCCACAAACACGTTTCGTATTGAAAAAAGCATTAGAGCTTGGCAAAAAAGCCATACTGGTTATCAATAAAGTGGACAAGCCCAATTGCCGCCCCGATGAGGTTCATGATTCGGTTTTCGATTTATTCTTTAACCTTGAAGCTACCGAATCGCAATTAGAATTTAAAACAGTATTTGGTTCTTCAAAACAAGGATGGATGGGCCCCGAGTGGCAGAACCCTACCGAAGATATTACGTACTTGTTAGATACTATTATAGATTATTTCCCTGAACCACTTGTATTAGAAGGAAACTTGCAAATGCAAATTACCTCATTAGATTATTCAACATACACCGGTCGTATGGCCATTGGCCGTTTATTGAGAGGTACCCTTAAACTTAACCAAAACATTAGCGTTACCAAACGCGATGGAAGCATTCAAAAATCAAAAGTAAAAGAATTATATACTTTTGAAGGATTGGGTAAATTGAAAGTGGAAGAAGTACAGCCTGGTGATATATGTGCCGTATTTGGAATTGAAGGCTTCGAAATTGGTGATACCATTGCCGATTTTGAAAACCCTGAAGCATTGCCGCCAATTAAAATAGAAGAGCCTACTATGAATATGCTCTTTACCATTAATAACTCCCCTTTCTTTGGTAAAGAAGGAAAGTTTGTTACCTCACGTCACTTGCGTGACCGCCTTGACAAAGAGCTTGAGAAAAACTTAGCATTAAGACTAGAAGACACCGGTTCGCCTGATAGTATTTTGGTATTCGGTCGTGGTATCCTGCATTTATCGGTGCTTATAGAAACCATGCGTCGCGAAGGTTATGAGTTGCAGGTAGGCCAGCCACAAGTAATTATTAAAGAAATTGACGGTGTAAAATGTGAACCGATAGAAGTGCTAACAGTAGATGTTCCTTTGGAAACCTCTGGTAAAGTAATAGAACTGGTAAGCCAACGCAAAGGCGAAATGAAAATAATGGAACCTAAAGGCGACCTTATGCATTTAGAGTTTTCTATCCCTTCTCGCGGACTTATTGGCTTGCGTAATATAGTATTAACCGTTACTGCGGGCGAGGCTATTATGGCCCATCGTTTAGAAGGATTTGAACCTTGGAAAGGAAATATTCCTGGCCGTATTAATGGTGTATTAATCGCTAAAGAAAAAGGAACTGTTACCGCTTATGCACTTGATAGATTGCAAGACCGTGGTGAATTTTTTGTAGGCCCCGGCGACGAAGTATATATGGGTATGGTAATAGGTGAACATATTCGCCCCAATGATTTGGTGATAAATTTAACAGAAGCTAAAAAGCAAAGTAACGTTCGTGCTTCAGGTAGTGATGATGCGGTTCGTATCGTTCCCAAAACTATATTCTCATTAGAAGAATCGATGGAATATATACAGGGCGATGAGTATGTAGAAGTAACACCAGGATCGATGAGGATACGTAAAATTATGTTGGACGAAAACGACAGAAAACGTGCCCTCAACCAAAAACTTTCTGCTACAGTATAATAAAAAGCAATACATTTGTGTTTCCGTCATTGCGAGGAGGAACGACGAAGCAATCTCCTCTTCAGTACGTCATGCTGAATTTATTTCAGCATCTCAAATGCACGTCAATAAATGCTGAAATAAATTCAGCATGACGGTTTGTGTTCCTTGAAATGACTAATACAATATAGAAGTCCGCAAATGATTCCAGAAACACAACGCATCACTTGGCCTGACAATCTCAGAGCCTTGGCCACATTGGCTGTGGTGGTGCTGCATGTTTCCAGTTCGGTATTATACGAGTTCGAAAAAGTATCAGCATTCGATTGGTGGACAGGAAATATATATGATTCCCTAGTTCGTTGGTGTGTCCCAATATTCTTAATGGTTACCGGAGCTTTGCTTATTCCCAAACAAGATACTTTTTCGGAGTTTTTACACAAACGATTTGGGAAAATATTTTTGCCTTTTGCTTTTTGGAGTTTTATATATTTAATACTTCTATTATATAAACACGTGATGTATGGAAATGAAATGGGAACACTTAACATTTTGCAAATATTCTACCGGGGTAGTTCCTATCATTTATGGTATATATATATGCTGCTGGGTGTATATATCATACTTCCACTAATTTCGAAAAAAACACAAACACTCAACGATAAAAATATAATATACCTGCTGCTTGTGTGGTTACTTATATTGGGACTAAACTATATTCCCGATTTTAGGCTGAAGCCCGCTGTGCATGTGTTTATAGGCTATGTGGGATATACTATTTTGGGGTATTATCTATCTAAGAAAAACATCCATAGTGCCATTGGAATTGTACTTTTTTTAATAGGTATATTAATTACGGCATTGGGAACTTTTGAGCTTTCCAATCAACAACATCATTTCAACGATTTATTATATAGTTATACTACACCTCATATTGCTTTAATGGCTGCTGGCATTTTTATTTTGATAAAAAATGCCAGCGTCATTGCGAGGAGGAACGACGAAGCAATCTCACAGAGTTCTCCCATAGAAATTGCTTCGTCACCCAAGCACACTGCCAACGCATCGTTCCTGGCAATGAAGGTAAAAAATATTATTGCACAACACAGTTTGGGAATATATTTAATTCATGTTCTTATTTTAGAAATTTTGAACAGTTTTGGGCTCGATTGGTATTTTGTTAATCCCTTGGTGGGCATACCCCTCACGGCATTTTTCTGCTTGGCAATATCCACCACTGTGGTATATTATAGTAGCAAAAGTTCAGTAGGTAGGTATATATTTGGGTGAAGATTTATTTCTGCGAATTCATACCATCCAGATAACATTTTCTACAACGGGGTTCATATAAATCCATCTCGCCCAATACTACCAATCCACCTTCATTTTTTTTGCGATAAGAATGCATAGCAATATCGCCGCACTGCACACAAATGGCGTGCACCTTGGTTACATAGTCGGCAATGGCCATTAAATGGGGCATGGGGCCAAAAGGTTTTCCCAGATAGTCCATGTCGAGCCCTGCCACTATCACTCGCAGACCGCTTTGTGCAAGCTGCTCGCAAACTTCCACCAAACCCATATCAAAAAATTGGGCTTCATCAATTCCAACCACACTTGCTTGGCGAACCAATAACAATATATTACCCGATGCTGCAACCGGTGTCGACATAATGGCATTGGCATCGTGCGATACCACTTGTTCATCGTCGTATCGTGTGTCGATGGCGGGTTTAAATATTTCTACTTTTTGGTTGGCAATTTTTGCACGTTTCAATCTGCGTATAAGCTCTTCCGTTTTGCCTGAGAACATACTACCGCAAACAACTTCTATCCAGCCTTTGCCATGGTTTCCATATTTGGGTTCTATAAACATTATATAATTATTCTGTTGTTAATTTTTTTTTACCTTCGTCAACTGAGGTTTAATTGAAACGATTTATTTATTTATTATTATATAATATTAATTCTGAATAGGGCACTTCAATTATATCATTCCCCACATCCAAAAACAACGATTTCTCCGCCATTAAATAATAGGTTTTATAATTATTGAGTTGCATTTTGCTGGCACTAAACACCTTGCTTGCTACCTTTTGACCTGTAAAATTAAACACGGTGTCTGTCTTGGCAACAAAGGCCTGCGTATTGTTGTGGTGCACGCCATTGGTATCGGAAGTATAATAGCCTTCTTTGCTAAAATTGATAAAATGTTTGTCTTTTAAATTCCATTTTTTGAGAAGCCTTCCATTCAGGTCAAAATTATAGATGATATTTTTTTCGTCGTATACCAAAATACTCTGCCCATTATCATATAATACTTTTACCTGCAACTTATCTCCAGTTGTTTGTTCCAAATTGTTGGTTTGTTTAATTACTTCGCCCTTGCCATTAAATTTAACAATTTTCTTTAAATTGGCATCGAACAATAAAAATTCATTATCATAACTTTTTGCAAAAGCCGAAAAATTTTGCCCCAAAGGATTGAGGTCAATCTGAAATTTGAAGGTGAGGTTGTTATCGGTTACCAGCACAATATTGTCGTCTGCATAAAAGATACTAATATCAAAAGGGTTTGAAGCATCGATATTGGAAACTAGTGCAAAGCTTTTATAATGTTGGGTGAATAGTATTTTTAAATTACTATCATATTTTAAGATATCGTTATTATTGTTTACGCTATAATAGTTGCCATTTGCACCCACCACCAATTGCTTGCAGTTACGCAAAAAAATTAAACTATCGCCCGATTGGGCCACAGCATGGTTTGCAAACATTGCCACAAAGCAAAGATACATGATGAAGCTATTTTTTATACTAATTTTCATATTTGTTTGCAAAAATCCCTTTTGTTACGCAATTTTGGCGTCATCTTAAAAAAAAGGAATCACCATGCAAATTAACAACATAATATTTTTATTACTTATCTGTTTTTGTTTTTCTTGTAAAAATTCGGAGGAACAATATAAACCCAAGGAAACCAATTTCAAACTCTCGTCGTTTAATTGGCTACGGGGGAGCTGGAAAGGCGGGATTGCCAAAGACTCCGTTTCCTCATTGGAAACCTGGGTAACGGACAGCAACGGAAACTGGGCGGGAAAAGGGCAAATGCTGTTGGGCAAAGACACGGTGAATGAAACTATAGGCATTTATAAAGTGGAAGATCGTGTTTATTATACCGCCAAAGTTGATGGGCAAAACAATGGAGAAACTACCCATTTTTTATTAAGTGATACTGTCAATGGAGAGTATGTTTTTAGCGATGATGAGCACGATTTTCCCCAAGTAATTATATACAAACCAACTTCGTCAACCACTTTTGAAGCTACCCTAAAAGGTATGAAACACGGTAGTCCGAAAACGACTGTTTTCAAATTTGAACGGGCACATTAACTTCATATTATATATACTATGCAGCAGATTAATAGTTTTGAAGCTTATATAAAAGCTTATCAAAATTCTATAGATAATCCCGAGCAGTTTTGGGATGGAGTAGCCCACCAATTTCATTGGACAAAACCTTGGGAAACCACGCTGGAATGGAACTTTACCGAGCCTAGTATTAAATGGTTTGCAGGCGGAGAAACCAATCTGTGTTATAATTGTATTGATCGACATTTACCTACAAAAGCAAACCAAACTGCTATCATATTTGAACCCAACAATCCAGATGAAGAAGTAAGAAAACTTACCTATCAAGAACTATATATAGAAGTTTGCAAATTTGCAAATGTATTAAAGTCACTGGGCGTGAACAAAGGCGACCGCGTATGTATATATATGCCCATGGTGCCCGAAGGGGCTATAGCCATGCTTGCTTGTGCAAGAATAGGGGCTATACATTCGGTAGTGTTTGCGGGCTTTTCTGCCACCTCATTGGCTGACAGAATCAATGACAGTGAGTGCAAAATTTTAATTACTGCCGATGCGGTTTATCGTGGTGATAAATTAGTTGCTTTAAAAAATATAGTCGATGAAGCTTTGGCAAATTGCCCTTCCATAAAAAATTGTATTATATATAATAACCGCAACGAGAATATAAATATAGTTCCCAATCGAGACCTTTGGTGGCATAATTTGCTCGTGCATATAAGTGCTGAAAATACCGCCGAGCCTATGGATTCAGAAGCTCCGCTGTTTATATTATATACATCTGGCTCTACCGGAAAACCCAAAGGCGTATTACATACAACTGCTGGTTATATGATATATGTAGGTTATACTTTTTTAAATGTATTTAATTATCAACCCCAAGAAATATTTTGGTGCACCGCCGATATTGGATGGGTAACAGGGCATAGCTATTTAATATATGGACCACTATTAAATGGTGCAACTACTATCATGTTCGAAGGTGTTCCCAATTACCCAAATGCTGGAAGGTTTTGGGACGTGGTGGACAAGCATCAGGTAAATATATTTTATACTGCACCCACGGCTATTCGTGCGTTAGAAGCACAGGGTACCCAATGGTTCGAAGGAAAAGATTTATCGAGTCTAAGGGTTTTGGGAAGTGTGGGCGAACCCATAAACGAAGAAGCTTGGCAATGGTATCATAAAAATGTAGGACATAGTAATTGCCCAATTGTAGACACTTGGTGGCAAACCGAAACGGGCGGCATATTAATATCGCCTATTGCTGGAATTACCCCTTTAAAACCTGCCTTCGCTACCCTTCCACTGCCGGGTGTGCAACCGGTATTAATGGATGCCAACGGAAATGAAATAACAGAAAATGACGTAGAAGGGAACTTATGTATCAAGTTTCCATGGCCCGGCATGAGCCGCACTTTATATGGCGACCACGAACGGTTTAGACAAACCTATTATAATACTTACAAAAATTATTATTTTACCGGCGATGGTGCCCGCCGCGACCACAAGGGTTATTATAGAATTACGGGCAGGGTTGACGATGTAATTAATGTATCGGGACACCGCATTGGCACTGGCGAGGTGGAAGATGCCATCAATACCCATGCATCAGTAGTAGAAAGTGCTGTGGTGGGTTTCCCGCACGATATAAAAGGACAGGGAATTTGTGCCTTTGTTATTATAACAACGCCCCAAGAAAACCTGGAACAAGAAATAAAAGAAACCGTTTCAAAAATAATTGGCCCCTTTGCAAAGCCCGACAGAATTATTATAGTACCCGGCCTGCCCAAAACCCGTTCAGGAAAAATTATGCGACGTATACTTCGCAAAATTGCCGAGGGCGATATATCAAATTTAGGAGATGTGAGTACGTTGTTGGACCCCGGGGTGGTGGTGGAAATTAGGCGTTTGGCGGGGGTGTTTCGTGGGGGGATTTGACAACTCCGCGTTCGCACAAGCAGGGCAGAGTTGTCAAATCTGCGTGGGGTACCAGTATTTGTCATATCAATTGGTTACTATAACAAATGCTTCTTAAACTGATTTAATATAATATCATAAGGAAGTTTGGTAGCTGTTGAGGTAGAATTTAGCACCACACATTTGATGGCCCTATCTATATATATTTCCAACTCCATTCCCGCATAAGGCTTTTGGGGTATCTCAATTCCTTTTTCTCTCAAATAATTTTTAAAACTATAATAAGTACTACTGGGTGCCGAAAAACCAGGCATCAGAATTTTAGTAAGCTCGGGATGCTGGGTTATAATGGATAATACATCAGCATACGTTTTTATATAGATATCTGTATCTGCCGCACTTTTGTTTTTACGTTCTATTTCATTTCCCATGTTTTGTACCCCAATTTGCAATTGTACCATAATATTGTGTCGTTCTTCAACGGCAATTTTTTCCAATTCGGGAGTTTTGTTTTTTTTGGTATAATGGGTGAGTTGAATACCCGCAATTTCCGCTAACGATTTCCAAAACCTGTTGATAGTATTGGGGTAGTAAAATGGATAAAGCCACTTATCTGGATGCGGCGGAAAACTACCAAGTATAAGGGTTTTCATTACAGGCACATCTCTATACCATTCGGGATGTTTTTCGTAGTTTAAAGACATGAATATACTATTTTTGATTTAACAATTTCCTTTGGGTTATACGATAAGATTCGACAATTTTGCTGATTGGTGATTCGTCGACTCCGCATACGCCACTGCCTAGGCTGAGTCGACGAATCGTGTGTCTGGCAACATCAATCCAACATTATCTTCCCTACATATCTGCTGCCATCGGTACCCAACACATTTATATAATACAAACCTTGCGACAAATGATGACAGTCGATGGAATTTCCGTTCTGTATTTTTTGTGTTGATGAACAAAGTATTCCCGCACTATTGTATACACTCAAATTATATTTCACATTTTTTTGTTCACTGAATTGTATATAAAAATTGTCTTTTGCGGGATTGGGAAATATTTGTAACACGTTATTATATATATTTATTTCTGCAATTGAATTTGTTTTTGTAATGGTTACCGGTATCCATTCTGTAGCTATACTTTTATGGGTATTCATATTGATATAATCTACTGCAATGGAGTCAGAAAAAATAGCGGCACTTTGCAGTAAAACTCCATACCGCTCTCCCGGACTTACCCATACCGTATCACTGGAGAATGCAGCGGGTAGCGGCCTGCCATCGCTGTCAATTATTTTGGCATTTAGTTTTTTGGGAAATATAATTCTGTTTTGCATATTGCCAATATTCCCCAATCTTAAATATACAGTTTTGTTTTCTTCACTTTTTATATAAGTTAATGAATCGGATTTGATTTGTTGTTTTGATTTTCCATTTACCAAAAAATAAGTAGGATTATATTTGGGAATCATAAAACTTTCATGTCCGGTTTGTGTAGAGTCGTGCATGGTTTCGGGAACAGAGTCATGCCATTTTTTATCGATTTCTGAGTTGAGCCATGCGTATTCTGTGTCGTAAGCCGGCCCGCCCGTCCAAGCAGTTTTTGCAGCATTGGCAGCGTGTACCACCACCAATCCATACATGCCCATTTGCACATGTACCACATCGCCCATGTGGCAATGGTATATATAGGTACCTGCGTGTGTTGCTTTAAATTTATAGGTTGCTTCTTCTGTATGTTTCAATTCAAATGAAGTAGCCGGAGTTCCATCATTTGCTTGGTCTACATCCAACCCATGCCAATGTATGGTATGCGGTGGACCTTGTGATATATTTTTTGCCAGTACAAAAACGGAATCGCCCTCGTTCACTTCAATCAATGGCCCCGGTATGGGCGGGTTCTGACTAAGCTTAGTAGCAAAACCAAAAGTTGTGGCTGTATCACCATTATATAAAACTATATAGCCTGTGGTACGCATAATTAACGTAAAATTCTTTTTTACTTGTGCCTGCCCCACCAAAGTTGCAACTAACAATATATATAATATAAAAATCTTTTTACTCATAATTTTAATTGCTTTTAATTGGAATTCGTGAATCAAAGATTTCATTTTATTTCCATCATTATAAGCATTCCATTCGGGTAGCGACCACCACCACTTATGGCCACTAAGTTATGATCGTGTACAGGAAAAATACCAGGCTTATCGGGGGTTAATTCCAATATAGTAGTTTCCATACTTTCTAGTGGATAAGTGTCTTTCTCCCAGTTTTTCCTCATCGTTTTTGAAGTAGTAGAAACAATACGACTATGATAACCATGAAAGTGAATGGAGTGTGCAGACAGCCCTGAATTAACCATGTATAATAATATAGTATCGCCCACTTTCCCCATTATTTTCACCAAACTATCCTTCTGCACCATAGGAAAACTTTGCCCGTTGATGGTGAAATAATCTGGATCGTATTGTGATAGGTTGATGGTGTTTCCTTCTTGTATATTCCATTGCTTTTGATGATCTCGGAGGTTCCAATAAAAATTCTTGGTATCTCTACCTTGTTCAAGCACGGCAATAGTTCCGCTTAATCCCAAATACATATTTTTGGGAAATTGTATATCATCATAAAATAAATTAATGCCGGTTTGTGCAAATTTAAGTCGGACAGTTGCGGAGCTGTTTGAAGTAATATTTTGCGATATCATACCAGCAATAAAAAAATGGTGATCCACAGTGTCGTGGTTGTATATTTCTAAAACCAATGAATCGTTTTGCATCACGGTAATCAGCATACTTTGCTGAGAAAATAGGGAATCGCTATTATAAGAAAGATAATAGAAATAAGTAGTATCTAAAGCTGCAAAATATCCCTTATTAATATGAATTTGTTTTTGCACTGTAGCTGCATGTATTCGAAATGAAAACAATAGTAAAACAATATATATATACTTTTTATTCATGTGATATGCAAATCATTTTTTTAATTGTTTGGTGTTTGTTAATCAATACTAAAATATAATTTCCTGATTGTAAATGATGAACATCTATAGTGGGCGAGAATGCCTGTGATAGCAGCATTCTTCCAAATAAGTCGTAAATGATACTACATTCATAATTAGCATCGGGGTTTGCTGCCACATATATATAATTGCTTGTTGGATTGGGATAAATATCGATGTGATTTTCTGAAATAGAATTCAACCCCATATTGGTATTCATCATGGCAATTCTCGATGCATTAGTAGCACCAATAGTAGTAAAATCTCCGCCAGCATATAGTTTGTTATTATATATAGCCAAGCTCCTCACCGTAGCATTTGCATCTCCCAAGCCACTCCAAGTTGAGTTTCTCCATTGGGCAATATTGGAAATACTATTTACGCCAATTTGGGTAAATGTACCTCCCACATAAAGTGTAGAAGTATTGCTGTCTGCACACAAAGTCGAAACTCCGCCATTGAGTCCGGCACCCACAGCCTGCCAGGTATTTCCATTAAGTTTTGCTAAATATGATATATTATTTCCTCCCGCTTGGGTAAATATTCCCCCTGCATATAAGGTATCATTTAATATTGCCAAACTGGTTACGGCACTGTTCATACCTCCTGCTACTTCTGCCCAATTCGTGCCATCCCATTTGGCTATATTTTTTGCAACATTACTGCCTGCATTAATAAACTCTCCAGCCACATATAAAGTATTATGATAAACCACCATACTATTCACACCCGAAGTTCCTGCTATTCCGCCGCCCACACTTTGCCATTTAGTGCCATCCCACATAGCGATGTTCAACATATAATCTGTATTATAATTGGCATAATCAAAAACCCCACCTACATATAGTTGGTTATTATATTGAACAATAGAATTTATAGCTGGTATTACACTGTGCTGGCCACTTTTACTAAACCCGCCGGCATAGCTACTAAAGTTTGTACCGTTCCATACCGCAAAACAATTCACCAAAGAATCCTTGGCGTAGGCAAACTCTCCACCCATATATATATTCCCATTTATTTTTGTAACACTTTTCACCGGATTATCAAAACCTGGCCCCATAGCCGACCATTGGCCACTAGCCCATCGAGCTATTTTCCGGGCACTTTGTCCATTGGCTGCACTAAATCGTCCGCCAACATATAGGGTATCATCGGCATAAATAGCAAGTACCGAATTATTATTACCAGCACCTAATGAGGACCAAGTTTGAGCAAATAAATGAGTAAAAAATGTAAAATGTAAAACGAACAAAAGAACCCGTTTCATTTTTCATTTTTAATTAGTGTATTCCTATAGCTATGGTTCTGCTTATCAATAATAGATACGATGTAAGTACCGGCAGCCAAAGTTGACACATCAATAATTCCAGACATATTGGGTTGTAGTTTCATGGCCTCTTTTCCTTCCAAACTATATATATATATTTGTGCAATTTTGTTTGGGTCGAATGTTAGATTTACTGATGTATTTGCTGGATTTGGATATATGCAAAATGGGGCGTTCGCAATCTCCTTAATACCTGCAAGCTTGGCAACATTAAAACTAAACAATATGGTATCTTTTACCGATGGGTTTGAAGTTTCATATATAATCATACGTACTTCGCCTTTGCCAGCAATGCCTTGGGGCGAGAAGTTCAATTTAAGAAACCCTGAGCTCCCAATTGAAATAGAGTCCATTTGATGACCTGATGGAATTCCAACAAAACAGTTCCCAAAATCGCATAAAGAATAATCCCACGCTTTCAAAAAAGTGTTGGTATCCAAGTACCAGGTCATACTTAGTTTGGTGCTTTTATGGTTTACAATATCCACTTGAAAATCGGTGTAACCACAATTAATATCAAGTGTTTCTACATATTTATTTGATGGGGAAAAGGTGTAGCTCTGTGCTTGTATATAGGTGGCACTTAAAAAAATAAATGCGAGGTAAAGGTATTTTTTCATTATATATATTAATTAATTATTTGCAAAGGTATTTGTTTTGTGCCATAAGCAGAACTTACTTTTATATAATATAAGCCCGCAGCAAAATTGTGTGTGTCAAAGTTTATATTTTGTTGGCCTGCCATCATTGGGGCATTATATAATACTTTTAATTGTTGACCTGCCATATTATAAAGTTCCATTTGCACTTCGGTAGTTTTGTCCATCTCTATATTGATATTGGTTTCGCCACTAGCGGGGTTTGGGAAAACTGATGCAGTAGCGATTAAATTTGGTGCAGCAGCTATGGCAGTGGCAGCACTTAGAGCTTGGCTCAGCCCTGTACGAATCTTGCTTTCATTCCAGCCACTTTTGTACGTTATTTTATGATCTTTTCCTCCAGCAATTACAATCCAGGGCATCCCTATGCCGTAAGGTTTCATAATATTGCCCGCATCGGCAAACGAGGTAAAGGTAAAACCATTATTTGTTTTCCATGTTTCTACATCAGTGCATGTAGATCCAGTATTATAGTCGAGGTAGTAACATTTAATCTTGTCTGGGTTCGATTTTTGATAATCGGGATATACTTTATTTTCTAAAGCAGTTGCTCCATTAACGCAAGAGTTACATCCCATTTCAAAAAACATCACCACTACATATCCACTATCAAGTTCATCGAACAGGGTGTGGCTATTTCCTTTGCAATCGGTTTGTGTCCAATTGGTAGCTGTTGTTTGGGCGGATACCATTTGGCTGGCTAATAGTATTACAAACACTAATATATTTCTTAAGTTAATATGTTTCATTTAATTTTAATTGATTAATAATTTATTGCCGTAATAGCGAAGGCAAATATATATAATAGTATATCCACCTTCCCTATTCTGACAAATTATAAAGTTAATTAATTCCCGCAGAGACAGTGCCCTGCTTCTTCACATGCTTTTTTGCAATCATTGCTTTCGCAACCTCCGTCGCATTTCTGGGCAGCAACATTCGATGCTACAGTTTGGGAAGTGGCAGCACCCTGTGCGGTTTTACTATCGCAACACGCACTGCTTGGCGTGCATACACAATGGCCTGCGGCATCGCATTTGGCTTTGCACTCATCACTGCATCCTTCGCAGGTGCAGGGGCCATCACTTTCGCAGCAATTGGCATTTGTTGTTTGAGAAGTTTTATCTTTTTTGCTACAAGCTTTTCCATCTTCTTTGCAGCACGATCCGCACGAGGTGGCGTAAACTACGCCGGCTATTCCTATAACTGCAACTACGGCAGCTATAATCCAATATGATTTTTTCATTTGAGTATAATATTTTATGTTATATATCTTTTCACGGCAGATATATAATTTTTTTTAATAAAGCAACCGTGAATTGCCCTTGTATTTTGTTTTTGATTTTTGCCTTTGAGTCTAGGCGAGACTATAATACTTCAATAAGAATGTATTATTGGGAACTATACAGTTCTCAACAACTAAAACGCCCGATGAGCAAATGCGTTCGATACTTGCTAACTATGGGCGGCCCATGCAAGTTTACAAAATGTATATCATAATGAGATGGGATACTTGCAAAAGTATAAATAGGTTCTGTAGGCAGTAAAGCAACAGCGTGTGGTGGAGACTCAAGCGTGCTTGCGGAAACCACATGGTCTGTTTGCATTTTGAAATAAAAATTTTCGTCCTGGCAACAACCCTCTTCTTGGCAACCAACCTCACAACCACAATCGGCATCGGCTCCGCTAAAAATAACGGCACTTAATTCCTCTCCACAGAAATGCAATTTCACTGCCACCCCAGTAATACTGAGCAGGTATAGTGAAGCGGCAAACAGGATAGCGAATTTTTTCATGATTGTGAATACAAAGTTAGGGTATAGCAAGTGCGTTGCCAAATTTTTTTTTATCGTTTACCCGCCCCGATAATCAAATATTTTCCAACTCCATTGTAAATTATCAATTCCCTTTTCTAATGCCTATCGGCACCACCACCTTCACACTAAAATTCCTCCCCATATTATATATACCACTTCGGCCTGTAGCATTTTGCGGAAAATTATCCATGTACTTTAATCGGCTCATATTGCTTTGGTAAGCTATATTGGTAAGATTGGAAGCTATCACATTAAAGCTGAAACGTACTTTCCCTTTCTTGTTCACTACATTGGCACCAAATCCTGCATCTAGCAGGGTATATGCGGGTGTTACAGTTTCGGTATTATAGGCAAGGAACACCCTGTTTTGTGGGGCATTATAACGCACACTAATTTTAATAAATCCTTGGGTAAAACATTTCCATTTTCTATTGAGTTCTGCACGCAGTTCGTGTGAAGTTTTTAAGGGAGGGATAAAAGGCAAATACTTGCTACTGTCATTTAATATAACTAAGCCGCCACCCAATTTTTGTGCATACACCACAGAAATTGTATTTTCAAAATGCAGCCAATCATAAGGATGGGGATGGGCGTCGACAGAAATTTCTCCACCCATCAAACTTGCATTGGTTTGGTGAAACTTGAATACCGGAAAAGCATTTCCGTTTTGTTGAAATATAGAATCGCCGCCCAAAGTATTATTGAGCTTTTGATTATATATATAATTACTCAAATAATTATAAAAAACCTCGGTACTAATTGTGATGTGTTTGCCATAATAAAATGCTCCAATATCGCTCTGCAGGCTAAACTCGGGCCTAAAGTTGGCATCGCCCAATTGCTGAAAACCCGTGCCTGGATGCACGCCCTTTGCTGAAATTTCTGCAATATTGGGGGCACGATAACCGCGGGCAATATTTATCTTATAACATAGCTTTTCATTTCTATTATAGGTAACTCCAATACTCGAACTGATACCAGAAAATATATGTTTATATTTTTCAAACTGAAGAACTATAGTAGTATCATTTGTATGATAAGGAGTTTGTATATTAAACCCATTGGTGGGATTTGTTTTGGTATATAATACTTCGTTACTAAATGAACGAATATCATACCGGGCACCAAAACTGAAGTCAAATTTTTTGATTGCCTTTTTGATATAGAAGAAAGGTCCGAAATCAAATGACTGATAGGCGGGAATTACAAACTCTGTGGCACTTGCAGCGTTTTTGTTCGATTGAAACATACCATTAATTCCTGTGGTTAAATGATAACCATGATAGGGTTGAAAAATATATTTAATATCATAAGTTCCTGTATTTAAAATTAAATTTAACCCAGCCAAATCAGCAAATAGTGGATGACTATATTCTCGACGATGGCTTTGTTGTATTCCAAGTTTAATACTCAATCTGCTTTTACCAATAAAGAAATTTGTTACCGAATATAGCCGATAATGTTGCACATGCTGATGTATTATATTGATATGATAAGAGTTCAAATCATTACTTGTGGCTATGGGTCTCAAGGTGTCTTCCTCCGATATTTGTTTGGTAAATTTTCGCGTTGCTGAATCTCTGCTTCCATCTGGAATTTCCTGTATATTATCATATATCGTAAAATTTAAAGCGGAATTACCCCAGCGTTTTGCAATGCCAATATTTGCATTCAAATCTTGCTCATGATATTTAGTTCCAAAAACTTTTCCATCATATTTATTATAATAATTAGAAGCCTGTTTATCAGAAAATCTAAAGCCCCATATTATACTTTTGTTATTGCCCGATAAGCCCAAAGAAGCAGCCCATTGCTGGTTGTTGCTCTGATAATTGCTGGTAAAATTTCCCCGAACAGTTCCCCTTGCCACAGGGTTTGCAGGAAGTAAATTCACTACTCCGGCCAATGCATCGGAGCCATACATTAAACTGGCAGGACCTTTCACAATTTCTATCCTGTCTATCAAATATTGATCTACTTCTATCCCATGCTCATCGCCCCATTGCTGACCATCTTGCCGCACACCGTCAAACAAAGTTAAAATTCTATTATACCCCAATCCTCTTATATAAGGTTTTGATACATTAGGTCCCGTGGTAACTGCACTTACTCCGGGCACTTTGGCAATTAGATCTATAATATTGCTAGCGGTATTTTGCTGTATAAATCTTTTGTCGATACTGATTAATGGAATCGGACTTTTTCTATTTTCAGTAGCCGATCCTGCTGTGGTAATTACTACACCGTGAAGTTCTGTTGCTGCATGTGAGAGTTTAATAATTAATATATTTGTTGGTGTATTGTTTATCGTAATAATTGTTTCGGAAAAACCATTTGCGGAAACTTCTACCAAAAAATTACCGCTTGGCAAATTCTGTATATTAAAATAGCCGCCGCTATCGGTTAGTTCTGTGGTTTTTAAATCAGCAATATAAACTGTGGCACCGGCTATTGGCAAAGAGTCTTCATCTATTACCCTGCCCCGTATACCGTCCTTAGCTGCTAGTTGCAATGGAACAATAGTGATGAGTATATATAATATATATTTCATGTAAATAATAATGAAACGTGTGTGAAAAGACAAGATAGCTAATACCTTAAAATTTTAAGATACTATCATACTTGAAAGAAAACAAAATGGTTGATTGCCGTTATTTTAACTGCTGAATCAACAAACCGAAAATGTGGGTGGTCCTTTATTGGCAGCACGCATCAAAAAATCTTGATGCGAAGCTATATATATTGCCGAGCGAGGCATGAAGAACACCACAATATTTTTTGGCACAGGGAGTGTTTTTCCCTCCAGATATTTTGCAATTTCAAATTTGCAGATTTCACAATGCTCTCTTTCGGTAGTGATGTGCTGTGTATGTCCGCAAATTGCTTGGACCGCACTACCCGGTAAAACAGTAGCTACCATACAGGCATGCTCGGGCTCATGATGCGTGTGTGTAGGGTTTACGCAAACTTCAAACTGATGCTGATGCCATAGGCCAGCAGGTATTTGGCAAGCAATAAATGCTGCCAAAATTAACCATGTTTGTAGTTGTTTATATATCATTGTTTGCGATTGCAAATATAGGAATTATATACCAATAATTTGGCCATAGTGAGACCGCGAAAGCAACAACTGCTCTACAAAAAGTAAAATATATAGGTAATCACAATTTTTTCTATTTTTCTAACGTAGAAATAAATACAGACAAGGCCACAGATCAATCATTTATAAAGGCGATATTCCGATATGCAATGGCACCAAGCAGCAGCAAACTCAAAGGTAAATTGTATTACAAGAAACAAACACCAAACAAGTCTTTGTAGGCAATTATATAAAGGGTTTATATATGGTGAAAATCATTATTCCTTATTCCACCACCACCTTCTGCACCGCCTCCCCAATTCTTATAATATATATCCCCTTTACAAATGCAGCTACATCCAAGCTTTTCTGCGTTTGTCCCATCAACCAGTAGTCTTTGTACACCACCTCTCCCAGTATATTATATATAATAAGTTCTTCTTTCTGTCTCGCCTCATGCTGTATGTTTATCATGTCTTTTGTAGGGTTAGGCCACACCTTCATTGCACCCGCAGGCCTTGGGTCATCAAGCATCTTCACGCCAGTATTATATACCTCAAACCTGCACATAAACATGTGCATGAAATTTTCATTGTCCATGTACCGATCCTGCCAGTAAAAAGTATCGTTCACATAGCCGTTTATCGTTACCC
>JANYDJ010000270.1 GCA_025363675.1 Flavobacteriaceae bacterium
CATTTTTTGGCAACCCTTGTTATACACAAATTCACCCAACTTGTATTCCTGTAAGTGGCGATTATCAATCGAAATTAACTTTGATGAGTGAGTCGTTAAGAAATGATGGAAGAGTTTGGGTTCCTAAAAAAGCTGAAGACTGTAAAAAGAAACCACAAGATATAGCAGAAGAAGATCGTGATTATTATTTGGAACGCAAGTACCCATCCTTCGGAAACCTTGCCCCGCGTGATATTTCGAGTCGTGCTGCTAAGGAGGCTTGCGATGATGGACGTGGTGTGGGCGAATCAGGGTTAGCTGTATATTTAGATTTTGCCGATGCTATTAAACGTTTGGGAAAAGAAGTGGTGCAAGCTCGTTATGGAAATTTGTTCGATATGTATCATCATATCACAGGCGAAAATCCCTATGAAACCCCGATGAGGATTTATCCCGCAGTACATTACACAATGGGCGGACTTTGGGTTGATTATGATTTGATGACCACCGTGCCAGGACTATATGCTATGGGCGAATGTAACTTTAGCGACCATGGTGCGAATCGCCTCGGAGCATCAGCATTGATGCAGGGTTTGGCCGATGGATATTTTGTATTGCCCTATACTATTGGTAATTATTTGGCCGATGAAATTTTCACCAAAGCTATAGAAACTTCACATCCCGAATTTGAAGCTGCAGCAAATAAAGCATTAGAAAGGATCAATAAATTATTATCGATAAAAGGCAACCAAACTGTTGATGATTTCCATAAAAAATTAGGAAAAATTATGTGGGATTATTGTGGCATGGCCCGCACCGCAGAAGGATTGACAAAAGCCCGTGTAATGGTGAAAGAATTGAAAGAAGAGTTTTGGAAAGATGTACGTGTTTCTGGAACCAATGAAGAGATAAATCCCGACCTTGAAAAAGCATTACGCGTAGCCGACTTTATAGAACTAGGCGAACTAATGATAGTTGATGCACTAAACCGTAACGAAAGCTGCGGCGGCCATTTTAGACTAGAATACCAAGATGCTGGCGAAGCCAAACGTAATGATGAGAAATATGCTTATGTAGCTGCTTGGGAATACAAAGGAGAGAATGGTGAGCCAGTAATGCACAGAGAAGATTTAACATTTGAAAATATAAAATTGCAAGTTCGTAGCTATAAGTAATGCCAGAGATAAGTCGATTTTTCGGAATAGTAATATGTATGTATAAAGGCGATCATTTGCCACCGCATTTCCACGCCCGTTATGCTGATGATGAAGCAATGATAAGCATCAATAACGGAGAAATAATTAAAGGCAATTTATCAAATAGGGCTTTAAAATTAGTTATGGAGTGGGCTAACTTGCATAAAGAAGAACTTATACGTAATTTTGAAGAATCACAAAAAGACAATCCAGATTTTTTAAAAATTGACCCTTTAAAATGAATTTACCTAGAATCACAAATATTATTGAAGTTCGTCCAGATTTTTCTGTGGTATGTAATTGGAATACTGGCGAAACTCGAATTATACCATTTAAAGAAAAATTATCAGAATGGGCTCAACATCCAAATGATGTTTGTAATCAATTATCAGATTTTAATAGATTTAAACAAGTAAAAACAGATGGCTATACTTTGTTTTGGGAAAATGGCATGAAAATTAAATACCCCGATGGCCATGAAGAACCTTGCCCATTGGACTTTTGTCCAGATGTATTATATGATTTAAGCAAACCTATAAATTAAAGAACAACTATAATTTAATCGTATGTTTCGACTACGCTCAACATTACAAAATCCTGAATCCCAAATCCCAAAAATATGAAATTTAATCTGAAAATATGGCGTCAACAGAACGCAGAAGCACAAGGCAAAATGGTTGACTATACAATTGACAATGTAAATCCTGACATGTCGTTTTTAGAAATGATAGATGTGCTTAATGAGGATATTATTCGCAAGGGCGATTCGCCCGTAGCATTCGACCACGATTGCCGTGAGGGAATATGTGGCATGTGCAGTATGTATATAAATGGGCGTGCCCACGGACCATTGAAAGCTACTACTACCTGCCAATTGATGATGCGTAATTTTACCGATGGCGAAACTATACATGTGGAACCTTTTAGGGCCAAATCATTTCCTGTTTTAAAAGATTTAATTGTTGATCGTGGAGCATTTGACCGCATACAAGCCGTGGGTGGATTTATATCTGTAAACACCGGCCAGGTGCAAGATGCCAATAATCTTCCGGTAGAAAAAGAGAAAGCAGATTTAGCTATGGATGCTGCATCGTGTATTGGTTGTGGTGCTTGTGTGGCAGCTTGCAAAAATGCATCGGCTATGTTGTTTGTTTCTGCTAAAGTATCACAATATGCTTTGTTGCCACAAGGGCAGACAGAACGTAAACTACGTGTGCAAAAAATGGTGGCACAAATGGATGAAGAAGGTTTTGGAGCCTGCACCAACACAGGTGCTTGCAGTGCTGAGTGCCCCAAAGAAATTTCGCTGAGCAATATAGCACGTATGAATATGGATTATCTGAAAGCTTCTATTATACAAGACTAGTCTTCGACTACGCTCATACTGATACTTCTTATTATATTATACCAGCTCTATCATATTATGCCTAATGGCATATAATGCTGCCCCTATTCTGGTTTTCACATTCATCTTTTTGAATATACTACCACAATGAAAGTCTATATTTTTTACGGTAGTATTTAGTTCAAGTGCAATTTGTTTATAAGCTAGTTCGGTACATAGCAATTTAATAATTTCTAATTCGCGTTCGCTAAAAATTTCACTATTTATTCCTTCGTCGGGTGCACTAATAGTCGATACCAATTTACCGGTAATAAAATCAGTATAATAATATCCTTTTTGCGAAACGGAAAGCAAGGCCGAATAATAACCCTACATCAAAACGTGTCCTGTCCGAGTGAGAACATAAGAATAAAGGGTATAATTATATAGTTATTGGGAGCATCATTTAATCAATACTCGCTATAATCCGAAAAGAAACTGCTATATTAATTAAACATAATTGGCCTATGACATAGGCTTCTGTTCTTATCAAAGAAACACTTCTGCAATTATTGATTCGCTTTCACAAATTTTTGTATAGCAATACTTCCATCTTTATAATTTATCTGTATCAAATATATCCCCACTTTATAATCTGTAACATCTATATTTTTTGCATTTGTTCCCAAGTATAATTGCCTCCCAGAAGCATCAAATATTTTTATGTTTGTTATTTGCGGAATCTCATCACCAAAATTTAATCTTAGCTCATTGGTTGCAGGGTTGGGCGAAACTATAAAACTAGTATTTCTAATGGTAATATTTTCATCTGTGCTTAGTCCCCTGCTTAGTTCATGCAGCATCCAGCTTACTAGCAATCTGTTGGGAGCCACCAATTGAATAGAAACTGGGTAGTCATTGCCCAATCCACCAAAGGGCTTCAGTAAAAACAGTTTTTTATACCCGGTTTTAGTGAATATGATATCATAATCATTAGTTTTATAACTGCCAATGCCCCATATAGGTGGAGTTGTGCCATTGAAAGACATAATTGAATATATAATATTTGTCAAATTATCTGTGTCTGAACCATTACTTGCTTGCTGGATACTTGTATCAGAAGAATATAATATATCAAAATTATGGTTCATCAGTAATACATAATCATTGCCTATTGCAGATCGCACATCAAATTTTCTCCCCTGAAACACCACATAATCGTTATTGATTGCCGAATCCTTGTATACAAAAAGATAGGTTCTAAAAATACTGTCGTTTATTCTTTCAAACTTGTGAATGGTTGATTGTGGGTAAGTACCTGTTATTACCTGCTTGATAACATTCCCATTGGTATCTAGCAATGCCAGGCCAAAACCCTTAATATCGGCATACGATTGTGCTTGGATGTTTATATAGCTTATCGCACTAATAGCTAGGGTTAAAATTAGTTTTTTCATAATAATTATTTAGTTAAAATATATGCTATATAAATGCTGGGTACAACAAAAGTAAATGAATTCCTGCTATTAATACCCGCAGGTTTTGTTACATCAATATAATACTGAAATCCACCTTCCATTTTATTTCCACTATAAGTAACGCCAAATAATAACCCTGCATCAAAACGTGTCCAGTTAAGCTTATTTGTTGTGTAGTCTGTAAAACCCCTACCTTTAGCACTATAAGCATTATCCAAGTTGTTATAAACAGTTCCATTAAACCCAATTCCATAATTAAAATTGATATGCTTACCTATAATTGACGAGAGAGAGAAGCTCACATTTACCAGAAATTGATTTACGTGCAAGTCTAGTTCTGTCAATCTCGATGTACGGCGGACGGCCAAGTCTTCCAAGGTGTCCGTTACAAAATAAAATCTTCTTAGGCCCACATTTGCCGAAAAATTTCCTGCCAGATGCTCTCTTATATGTTTTTTAATTCCATAGCCACCCATAAAATAGCCACCCGTAAGGGTGCGACCATATGTTTTTTGCCCCACGTACACAAATGGGGCAATGTTGCTATTATAGCTGGTAGCTGTTGTCCCAATATTTGCTGAAAGAAAGTGCTTGCTTTCTTGTGCATTACAAACACAGATTGGAAACAATATAATAAATATGAATAGTTTTTTTTTCATGTTATCTAGAGATTGCGACTGGTATTGTTAAGCGGTTTGGGAAATACCCCGCATCCCATTTTGTACATACCTTAGAGAAGAATGCCCACCATGGCCTTTTATACTCTGTGCATTTCCCTTCTGCTATAAACCAACAATAATTAAAGTCTCGCCACTGTCCATCACAGCTTTTTAGTTCAACAAAAAGCGGGTACTCCGGCATCATATCATACCGCTTTACCTGATTTTAATTACCAATCCCTCAAACCCAGCATCTTGTCCTTAATGTTTAATGAGGGACTAATTACATTAATTAAATAGATGCCAGCTGGTAAGTCTAGGTTATCAAGTTTAAATGATAAAAAGCCACCTGTGTGCTCTGCGTATCCTGACCGAACCAATCTACCTGTCATGTCGTAAACAAATACATTAATATTGCAAGCATTATTTAAAAAACCACTAAACAATATTTTGTCGTAAAATGGATTAGGATAAAAATTGATATGGTCATCGCAAACACCCTTATCATAATAATTTATCTGTATTGAATCGCTTGCTACACAATCGCCTAAAGTAACAGTAAGTTTGTATAGCCCTTGATTGGTGACAATAAACGTAGAATCTGTTGAACCATTGCCCCATAAATAATTTGCATCCGGTACAATGTTTTTTAATATTGTGGAATTGTTGGGGCATAGAGTAGTATCACTGCCTAAATTTACTTTATAGGCTGACCTAACACTTATATTTACACTATCTATTGCCGTGCAACCATTGATACTGGTAAGTATCTGTTTGATTGTATACTCACCAGTTTTGCTGTATATATGTGTTGGTTTTGATTGGTTATATATGCCTGTTATTGTTGTGTCTTTGCCATCACCCCATAAATATTGACGTTTTGCCGCAAGAGAGGAAGTATCATTTGCTTTTATGTTAAAAGGTACGCAAGACATTGTTTGGCTCGTGGTGAAGCCCTGAATAGGTGCGGGGGCAATGTATATCTGCTGTGGGTTTACGAAGGAATCTGTGCAATATCCATTATTATATATAAGTTTGATTGTATAAGAACCAGTTTGATTATATATATGCCCTATAGAACCTTTTCTATTCGGTAATCCTTTTGTATATATTGTAGTATCATTTCCATCACCAAAATCCC
>JANYDJ010000138.1 GCA_025363675.1 Flavobacteriaceae bacterium
CATGGTCAACACTGCATTAAGTGATGCAAGCACGCCCATAATAAAGAATACGTTACAGAACAAAGCAATATCAGCAACTATACCAGCATTGCTATAATAGAACACCATAAATATAAGTACCAAAATTAAAGCAATAATAAACGAAAGCAATCCTGCTTCAATAGATTCTTGTCCCAATGTTGGTCCCACAATAGCTTCTTCTACAATATGTGCTGGAGCTGGCAACTGACCCGCTTTCAATATATTTGCCATGTCACTCGCTTCTTCATCGGTAAAGTTACCTGTAATCTGCGATTGGCCATTGGGTATTTCATTAATAACCCTTGGTGCGGAGTAAACCACACTGTCAAGAACAATTGCTATAAACTTGTCTTTGTTTTGTCCAGTTATCAGTTTCCAAGATCGGGCACCTTCGCTGTTCATGCTCATGGAAATTTCTTTGGCACCACCTTGGTTCACGTCTTTTCGGGCATCAGTAATTACGCTGCCATCTAATAAGGGTGAGCCATCATTTTTTGTTTCTATTACATATATGCCATAGAAAGGCTCTGTTTTAGAACGCTGTTTGGCTGAATATAATATACGAACATTGGGGGCCAATGCTTTCATATCGGCCAATTGAATAAGACTATTAAATCGGGGGGTATCTTTTACTGATACATAGCCCAATACATTTTCTTCGCCGTTGCTGTTTACACGTTGGAAATATTTAGCAAACGGAATCGAGTCATAAATTTTATTTAATTGGGCTGTTTGGCTAGTGTCTTTCACCGTGGCAGTATCTACTTTTATACCGCCCATTTTATTGCGAACAGTCGTGTTCATTCTATCCCACACACCATCTTTTTGAAGGAAATTTTTCAGCTCATAGGTACGATAAAATTCCAAACGGGCCGTTCCTTGCAAAAGTTTCTTCACACGTACAGGATCACTAACACCTGGTAGTTCCACTAATATGCGACCGGTAGTTCCAAGTTTTTGGATATTGGGCTGGGTGGTTCCAAACTTGTCAATACGCGAACGAAGAATTTTGAAAGTGCGGTCGATAGCATCGGTTGCTTGCTTGCGTATATAGGCTATAACCTCGTCATTAGAAGAAGTATTGGTGATATACTTTGAATTGTCCTTATTGGCAAAAATACCTGCAAGGCTTTTGCTTGGGCTCTTGTCTTTAAATGATTCATAAAACAAATCAACAAATCCTTTTTGGCTGGTCAGCTGTCTTTTAAAAGCTTCATCCATAGCACCATTAAAATCGGGGTTGGTACTTTGTTTGGCAAGGTTGCGAATAAGATCAGGAATAGAAACCTCTAATGTGGCATTCATACCGCCTTTTAAGTCCAGACCCAAATTTATTTCCCTGTCTTTACATTGTCTGTAAGTAAAGGGCAATAATGGATATACTTTTTCGGAACTAACCGAATCGAGATACTGTTTTTCGAGGATGGGGTTTCCGTTCGCAAATTCAGCAGCGTCGCTCTCTACCGACTTTGTTACCAATGTAAATGACAGTTGGAACAGACACACCACCGCAAATGCTATGGCAAATACCTTAATGGCTCCTTGGCTTTTCATACTTTAAATTATTCCTTTTTAATTAATTGATTTTAATGCTGTTATATCTTAATACGGTTTTGTAAAAAGAGGGGCAAATATAGACGTATAGCCATACCATTCCAAACCCATTCACAAGTTTTTCACAAATCTTTTGTTCGGCTCTTTAGAAATGTTCTAAATTGCAGGCGATTTCAACACATGTACTTGTCCGAACTAAAAAAGGGAGAAACCGCTGTAATAGAAGCCATTGAAGCTGATGACTTGCTGGCCAAGCTATTTGAAATGGGCTGTGTTCCGGGCGAAAAAGTGAAGATGGTTTTGATTGCTCCATTCGGCGACCCTGTTGCCATTCAAGTAGCTGGCTATACTTTGGCCATGCGGATGCAAGAGGCAGCAAAAGTGCGAATTAGAAAAGACAGTTTTAGTGCTCAAAATTTTAAACTTTAAAAAGTATCAGTCTCAAACTTCCCCATATTGCTTTAGTCGGAAATCCCAATTCAGGAAAATCTACCTTGTTTAATGCTATTACAGGGCTTAATCAGAAAGTAAGTAATTTTCCTGGCACTACGGTCGATTATAAGTGGGCCGATATTGGAAATACCCGAATTATTGATCTGCCAGGTACGTATAGCATATATCCCAAGAGTGGTGATGAACACGTAACGGTGTCGACCATTCTAGGTCAGAAAACAGGATTTGAACCCGATAAAATTATTGTAGTAGCTGATGCATCTAATTTAAAACGCTCGCTATTGCTATGCCTGCAAGTAATTGACCTAGGACTGCCCACTGTGCTGGCCTTAAATATGCTAGATGTGGCCGCCCAAAAACATATACAAGTTAATGCTGTAGAACTTTCAAATTTATTGGGGATACCTGTAGTTGAGATAAATGCCCGCAAAAAGCAGGGCATCGATATATTAGAGCAAACAGTATCAGACTTAAAAGTGCCCACAAAAGTTTTTTATCAGATTAATCCCGCCATCATCGAGTTTCTAGAGGAGCTCAAAATTGTTATTAATACTGGAAATATATATAAAGATTTGGTAATGGCCCACCAAGTTTCTAATGCTTCGCATGCAAAACAGAATATTGCCAGGGTATTTTCGAAATACGAATTCGAAACAGGTAAACTGCAAGCCCGCGAAACTGTGGAGCGTTTTAAACAAATAGATGAAATACTGATAGAGTGTATTTCCAAAACTGCCCATGTGGCTGACAGAAGTAATTTTGCAGATAAAGTGATTACCCATAAAGTTTGGGGCTTGCTTATTTTCTTCGGTTTGCTATTTGTAATGTTCCAAAGTATTTTTTGGTTGGCACGTTGGCCAATGGAATTAATTGAACTGGGATTTGATAACCTTAGCTCATATATATTGCACCAGTTCCCCAACACAATGTGGAGCGATTTGGTTGCAAATGGCGTTTTAGCAGGTGTATCGGGTGTGCTGGTTTTTGTACCGCAAATTATGATACTATTTTCATTGCTCACCCTGCTCGAAGATAGTGGCTATATGGCCCGCGTAAGTTTTATTATGGACAGGCTGATGCGTAGTTTTGGATTGAATGGTAAATCGGTGGTGCCCCTTATTGGTGGAATGGCTTGTGCTGTGCCTTCCATTATGGCCACACGCAATATCGAGAATGTGCGAGACCGCCTTATCACTATTATGGTAATACCTTTAATGAGCTGCAGTGCAAGGCTACCAGTATATGTTTTATTGATTGGCCTTATAGTGCCCGATACGCAAGTGTGGGGCGTGTTCAGTATGCAGGGCTTGGTAATGCTGGGTATGTATTTGGTTGGCTTTGTAGCTGCCTTATTGGTGGCGTTGGTTTTCAAAATAATATTAAAACAAAACAATAAGAACTACTTTATATTGGAGATGCCCGCCTATAAGTGGCCAACTATAAATAATGTATCGTTAGTGGTGTGGAGCAGGGTAAAAGTATTTGTAAAAGAAGCCGGACTTATTATACTATGTGTGTCAGTTATACTTTGGTTTTTGGGTAGCTATGGTCCAGGAGATAAACTGGAACAAGTAGAAAAGAAATATAGTCAATCAATATATAAAGATTCCACTTCAGCTCAAGCACAAATGCAAGCGGAAAAACTGGAAGCATCGTATGCAGGGCACTTTGGCAAATGGATTGAACCAGCCATTAGACCCCTTGGCTTTGATTGGAAAATAGGAATCGCTTTGTTAAGTTCATTTGCAGCACGCGAAGTTTTTGTGGGAACGATGTCGGCGATATATAGTATTGGCGATGGAGAAGGGCATCAAAGTTTGAAACATAAAATGCAGGCAGAAGTAGACACGCTCACTGGCAAGCCAAGGTATAGCATGGCCACCGTATGGTCACTCATGTTTTTTTATGCTTTTGCTTTGCAATGCACCAGCACTATTGCGGTAGTATATCGAGAAACCAAATCGTGGAGGTGGCCCGTATTACAGATAATTATATTGACAGGAATGGCTTATTTAACTAGCTTGGCCATATACCAATTGTTTTCCTGATATACCATCTTTATGGTATTGTATTAATGTATTAATTAACCCTTTATTTGCAATATGAAAGTATTTCCTGTCTTAGCTGTTATATTGGTTTTTGCAAGTCAATCATTTGCCCAAAGTTTTAGTTTCAATATGATGACTTATAGATATAGTTTGCATAATAAAAAAGGCAAAACTATTTGTGCCGAATGTTATTTAGAGGTGAGACCTTTTAAAGATGGCAAGGCTTGGGTAAAAGATACGGTAGAGGATTATCATAAAACTGAATATACAAATAGAGGGCTCAACGATTACCCTGCCTATGAATATACAAAGTGGGGAATGATTGACAAAAAAGGCAAATGGGTTATTAAACCTACCTATGATAAACTTGATACATTTATTAATGGAGTAGCTTTGGTGGGGAAATACCAATTCAAATATTCATGGTATAATGTTTCGCCAGAAGGAACGTTTTCTATAGATTCGTTTAAAGGCATTGAAAAGGATTCTAATAATTATAGATATTTACGACAATATGATTATATTACTATTTGGGGCATAGTTAGCGAAAAGGGCAAAGAAATTATTCCAATCAAATATCCTGAGCTGTATAGATACGTCAATGGCTATGCCCTTGCAGGACTGGGCATATTCAAAAAACCTGATACGGGTACTCTATATAAATTACCTTCTTATCACAATACATTAAATGATACCCAAACAAGATATATACTATTCGATGCAAATGGAAATATATATAAGAGGCTTTACCATCAAGATATCATACCCCAGTATACAAGCACAAGTTCCGAAAATTATAGCAACTCAATGGAGGGGAATACTACAACTTTTAATTATACAAAAGTGCCGCCCTTCTATTACTATATGGATATAAAT
This sequence comes from Flavobacteriaceae bacterium, assembly GCA_025363675.1. Taxonomy (GTDB): domain Bacteria; phylum Bacteroidota; class Bacteroidia; order UKL13-3; family UKL13-3; genus CANJUD01. Next base: position 4,953 of record JANYDJ010000138.1, read on the forward strand.
GACGGTGCGGAATACTATGGATTATTGGATAGCAGAGGAAATGAACTTATACCACCCTATACTTTTGTTGAAAAGCATGAGGTGGTAGGTGCAGTATTGGACGACGCTAATGACCCATACAATATGCATGATACCGCTTTAGTAGTATACAAACGCCCTCCTTTTTTTTATGATTCAATTAGTAGGCAATTGTTTTATAAATTTTTAAATGAAAAAGAAAATACAAATAGATCTATTATCGCTAAGGATAATGGAACTATATTATATAAAAGTAGTAATATAGATTTCTTTACCTCATTTCCTTCGAACAATACGTATATAGATTTTGTTCGCCAAAATGGCAATTATGAAATACACTTTCCTTATCCCATTAGCGAGAAATATGATACCGTATCTAATTATTTTGTTCAGTTCAATTCATTCCCCAATAGGGATATAAATGCCTTTGTACAGAGGGATTCTGATAGTCCTTATAACAATATAACTCATAATATATATATAACTCATAGGGATTCTCTATATGGATTAATCAATAAAAATTTAAAAGAAATTATCCCATTAAAGTATGCCGATCAATCTCAAAGAATGGACGATGAATATATATCTAATCCAATGTATCTATACTTGCCTCCCACTTTATTATATATTAAACAAGCGAATCAGTATATATATTCAGGTAAAAATATTTCTACCGGGCAGTGGGAAGCATTTATTATATCGGGCGAGGGCGAAATAGTGACGAATATAATAGATTGCCTAAATATTAAGTGGGATACTGATAAATCAATATATGCGATAACTTTATCGGGAGGCATCAATAAATTATGTGATACCAAGGGTATAATAAAATAGTAGTAAATTAATTTGCGATTTCGGTTTTTCTGTTGTTCGTTTGCCCTTTTATATAAATAAATGAACTATACCGTTAAACTAGATAAAATGTTTTTTAGAGCCAACCATGGCCTCTACGATTTTGAAAAAGAACAGGGAAATGATTTTTATTTAAATGTGGAAGTAAAAATTATTCTACCTGGCACCCACGTTTTTGCAAATATTGATCATACTACTAATTATGAAATTATAGCCTTGGTGTGCAAAAAACACATGGCAGAAAAATATGACTTACTAGAACAGGTAGCTCATATAATAGCTTTAGATTTGTTTCAGCTATTGCCCTTGGCCGGCATTGTTACAATCGAGATTACCAAATCGAAACCACCTATTGATTTGGTTTGTGCTGGTTCGGTTGTTAGGCTCGAATTGAATCGGGGGGAAATTGGTCGTTAAAAGGTAATTTCAATTGTAAATCGAAAGCAACAGAGAGACTCAGTTTTTGGGGTGTCTGCTCTTCATTATTCAAATTGGACACGCTTATACCCAAAAGTCTTACGGGCTTGTGTGGCAATTCCGGAATATATAATAGTTGGGTGGCATGTTGCAATAGTTCTTCTGGTTCACTCACCCAATTTGTAAATGTTTTGCTTCTTGTTTTCAATTCAAAATCATGATACTTTATTTTAAGTGTGACCGTATGGCCTTTCAATTCCCTTTTCTCTAATCGATTAGAAACCGTTTTTGCAATCACAAACAATTGAGCTATCAAGTCTTCTGGTTCAATAATATCGATATCGAAGGTTTCTTCTGCTCCTAACGATTTCCGGACCCATTCTGTTCTAACAGCCCTCTCATCGATGCACCGCACTATATGATAATAAAAGGTCCCAGCTTTGCCGAAATGTTTTTCTAAAAAATCTAACTCTTGTAGTCTTATATCATAACCATTGTGTATGCCCAACTTACGCATTCGTTCAGCTGTTTTCTGTCCTATGCCATGAAATTTTTCGATAGGGAGTTTCTCTATTACTACTTGTGCATCATCGGGTAAAATAACTTTAAGCCCATTGGGTTTGTTCATATCGCTGGCTATCTTAGCCAAGAACTTGTTGAATGAAACCCCTGCTGAGGCGGTTAGTCCGGTAGTATCATATATTTTTTGCTTGATAGATTTTGCAATTTTTGCTGCATATACATTTCCCACTTTGTTTTCAGTAACATCTAAATATGCTTCATCTAAACTCATGGGCTCAACCAAATCAGTATACTCATGAAAAATGTCCATTATCTGACCTGACACCTCGCGATATCTCTCGAAATGCGGTCTGACAAAAATTAAATGGGGGCATTTTTGTTTGGCTATTTTGCCCGACATGGCAGAATGAACGCCAAATTTCCGTGCCTCGTAACTTGCTGCTGCAACCACGCCTCTATTTTCTCCACCTCCAACTGCAATAGCCTTTCCTTTTAGTAACGGATTGTCGTGCTGCTCAACCGATGCAAAAAATGCATCCATATCTACATGGATGATTTTACGCATTATAAAAAAGGGGATTTTCTAAAAGGTTTGTTAAATTTAAAAATCGTCTTCGTCCACAATCTTGGGATTTTCGAGCGACTTCTTAATTTCTTCAATTAACTTTTTAATATCAGTATCTGCACCTTGCAACATAGCATCGGTTTGCCTTTGCTTATGTTTTACCTGGATATAGTATTCAAAAGGTGTTATATCCAAAGGCTCTTTTTTGGCTTCCTTATCTAAGGGGTCAATTTCGGGCTCATAGATAATGTTATCAACTATATATTTGTATTTTGCACCATCCCTGCTAAAAATAAGGGTAAGGTTAAATACAATAAAACCATTGCTTTGTTTACTATACTTGCCTCCCGCAGGCGTGCATGGGAATCGTGCCCTAATAACCAATTTTTCATTTGGTTTATCTAATAATATCAGTTTCTTGTTTTTTGATAATTGATATCTCGCATTTGCCCAACGCTTTGCACGAAGATAAAAAGAATCGGCTTCAGTTTCTTTTTGGTCGACAATTGCTTTATAGGTAACCAACTGTGTAATGGAGTCAACATTCATTTTAAAACGCATGTACTTTGGAGCGGCGGCGGGTTCACCAATCGAATCTGCAACTACTGCCGTATCTGCAGGTGTCGTTACATCTTGTGCTATCGCATTATAGCAAAACGCTAACATTATAGTTAATGTTTTAACCCACTTATTGATGATTGAGATTGAGGACATTTTGATTTTAAAAGTTATTACAGGGCTTTTTGCTTCGATTATTGCGATTTGAGGCAACGAAAATATGGAATTTTTTTGGATTCCTTTTAAACAATCCAAATTTTTTTGTTCAACTTGCGTCCAAATAACTAAACTTTGATGTAAGTATTTTTGCGATATGAAAAGATTTTTAAAAATAGGAATTAAACAAATCCCTGTATTGGCCTTATTTTTAGGCCTCAATTGCAGCGATAAGGACTTGAAAAACAACATGTCAGAAATTGATAAACATTCTTTCGCAATTCCCAGCGATGCCCAAGTGGTCCATTTAGACTTGAATTTGAAGGTGGATTTCATAACGAAAATATTAAGTGGATATGTGGATTTATTAGTTGAAAACAAATCCCATACCAACCAATTGGTTTTAGATTCGAGAGATTTATCTATAGAAAAAGTTGAGCTGGATGACAAAAACCAAAAACCAGAATTTAAATTAGGGGATACCATCAAATATTTGGGCCAAGCACTCACCATCAAAATAACACCCGAAACTAAAAAAGTGAGAGTATATTATCATACTTCCCCTCAAGCGGCTGCCATTCAATGGTTAGATGCGAAACAAACTTTAGGAAAACGTTACCCATTTATGTTCACCCAAAGCCAAGCCATACTGGCCCGGAGCTGGGTGCCACTGCAAGACGCACCGGCGATAAAATTTACGTATAATGCCACTATCTCTTGTCCGCCTAACTTAATGGCTTTAATGAGTGCTGAAAATGACACGTTGCTGCACGCTGATGGGGTTTATCATTTTAAACAAAGCAAACCTATCCCAAGCTATTTAATGGCTTTGGCTGTCGGCAATATCGGGTTTAAAAGTTTGGGCAAAAATTGTGGGATATATTCCGAGCCCGATATGCTGCAAAAAGCTTCATGGGAATTTGCAAATATGGGCAGAATGATACAATCGGCAGAAGAATTATATGGAAAATATTTATGGGGTCGTTATGATGTGCTGGTACTGCCGCCCAGTTTCCCGTTTGGTGGTATGGAAAACCCTTGCCTCACCTTTGCAACACCCACCGTAATAGCGGGCGATAGAAGTTTGGTATCGCTAGTTGCTCATGAACTTGCACATAGCTGGAGTGGCAACCTGGTAACCAATGCTACCTGGGACGATTTTTGGTTGAATGAAGGATTCACGGTATATTTTGAACACCGTATTATGGAAAAAATATATGGCAAACCTTATGTGGACATGCTTTGCAAACTTGAATTTGATGAAATGAAAAAAGAAATCAGCGAAATGGGAGATACCAGTGCTGACACAAAATTGAAATTGAACCTAACAGGCCGAGACCCCGATGATGGTGTAACTGATATAGCTTATATAAAAGGTTGTTTCTTCTTAAAAACCATCGAAAACGCCGTGGGACGAGACCAATGGGATTCCTTTTTGAAAAACTATTTCAAAACATTCGCCTTTAAAAGTATTACCACCGAAAGATTTTTAACTTATCTAAATACAGAACTTATTAAGGATAACAAACATTTGCAAGAGAGTATTAGGGTTGATGATTGGGTATACAAAACCGGACTTCCCAAAAACTGCCCTAAAGTGGAAAGCAGCGAACTATTAAAATCGGAAATTGCTGCCAAAGAGTATCTACACCCCGAAAAAATAAATACGAATGATTGGACCACCCATCATTGGTTGCATTTTATGCGGTGCCTGCCAAAAAAAATACGTAGTGAAGATTTGGAAAAACTTGATGCCGCATTCAAATTTACCCAATCGGGCAATTGCGAAATCTTGTGCGACTGGTTTCAAATTGCAATTGTGAATGATTATGAGCCTGCATATAAAGCCATGGAAAACTATTTATGTTCGGTAGGTAGGCGTAAATTTGTACAACCATTGTATGGAAAATTGTTGGCCAATGGTAATACAAGAGACCTTGCAAAGAGGATTTATACAAAAGCAAGACCCGGTTACCACACAGTTACTAAAGCAACTATTGACCAAATGATGGAAAACAAGTAATATTGCAGCTATGAAATTACGTTTAAACATTTGTTTCCTATTCTTTAGTCTCATTGCCCTAAAAGCAAATTCACAAAACACCGTAAAAGATACCGCTACGGTATTAAAACTATATTCAGGTTTTGGCGAACATACCATTCATTCTAATCAACGTATATCTTTTAAAATGAGCAACTCATCTGCCAAGTTTAAGGGGACTATATTGAGCATGGACCCCGATACCTTGTTTATGAAAAACGGAATGAAAATCCCTTTACACCGTATTCGTGAGATTGGGTATTTTGGTAGACAAGAGAAAATTGTAAGGGGCGGTGCCATAGCCTTAAGTTTGTTATCTGGTTTTTTAATTTACCGATATGCCACACACCAAGACAATGGTTTCACACCCCTGATTACAGTTCCAGCAATGACCATTGCACTTTTTGCGTACCCCAAACGTATGTTTAAAATCCCCCAACCCTGGACCCTGCAGGTGGTACGACCGTTTAAGTCGCCCTTTTCGTATTAAGTATTTCACCCTTTCAGGGTTTTTATTATAATACTTTTATTTTAGGGAATATAGTGGCCCATCAGGATGTAATGGATTATATACCAATTTATTTTCTGATGGAATGATGACTAAGTCCATTAGTTCCATAGGCACTGCTCCTATTAAAACTTCTTCATTATTAGGCAAAACAAAAGCATCTGTTATACATTCTCTATCTTTAAATTTCAATCTTATTGGCCCGGCAACATCTAATGTTCTTTTGGTTCCATCAGCTAACGAAATATTTAATTGCTGCCTCACTCTCAAACCTAATTGATTCTTAATATTTTCATTAATAGATAATCGAATAGCTCCAGAATCGGCCATGGCATTTACTTCCATTTTTCTAATTCTTTCTTTTGGCAAATAACCATCTTCGCTCAATGTTTCATCAGCGTAATTTATGATTTCTATATCTGCGTATACAAGTACCATAGCTTTAATTTTGTTTTTACAAAGATACTATTTAATAGTCAATCTTAAATAACCAATCTTTGATTGTCCACCACCTTCGTAATTATTTACTTTTAATAAGAGTTCTCTATCGGAAATCCATTTTGCTTCTTCAATATCTGGACATAAAACAGATTCTATTGCATTATACATTTGGTCTCTGTTAGCAGCTTTGCAAGCTAATTTATGGGATGATAGTTTTTTTAGTTTTTTATCTGAAATACTATATAAATCCCAATCACCGTGGAACTCATATAAGCCTGTAAAGAATAAATCCAGCAAATAAGTTCCAGATGGATTAATCAGTGCTTTTTGTGAAGAAATACTATAAGTATTTTTATAGGGTGGAGGAATGAGAATGTAAGAAGCACCTTCATAAAGTCCTGCAATAGCAAAATACCATTTCTCATCATTTACCATATAATATCCTTTACCATAAAACTCTAAATTATCCATAGACTCATGACTAGGTGCTGGCATAGAACGACCGCCTGGAGAGTCAATAAATTCTTGTACTTTTATAGAGTTATGATATAGTGTTAATGCATTTCCTACTTTCTTAAAATCACTTGTATCAGCTACAAACTTAATCCCTTTGTCTACAGCATTTGAAAAAGTTTCTGCATCAATTAAACTAACCTCATAACCTAAATTATTAGGAAGTGGTTTAATTTTTACTACTTCATTCTCAACTTTTTTTATGGAATCAATATTTTTGAAAGTAGCATCAATGGTTTCTCTAGTTTTGCTATCGTCTGTATTATTCCCACACGAGAAAATTAATAAGCTAAAAGCAAATAGAAATATCTTTTTTATATCATTAAGCATACATCAATTTCCCTTTAGGCACAGGAATATTCCTACCCAAAGATTTTGCTGTTTCAATCCATTCCTCAATAATAATGTCTACATTTTTTAATGCGTCCATTTGTGTCTTACCATCAGCGGCACATCCTGCTAATTCTGGAACTTCAGCAATAAATCTTTTATCGTCTTTGCTCCAATAAATTATAATTTCATATTTATTTTTCATAGAGTATTGAGTTTAAAACAAAACTTAATTTGTATATTATTCAGCTTGTAACTTTTGACTTTTTGCTTTCAAATATTCTTTTATTTGTTCAAAACTCATAGATGAAATTTCTAATGAAATTTTGTCTTTAATTTCTCTAAAGGTTTTAACGGTATCGAACTCTTTGTCGATTTCTTTATTATTAGTCTTCATATTCTATAATTTCTTTGGGTGAACGTATTTCTAATGAATGATAATTTAAACGAATATTTATTGAATTGTATCCACGTATTCTGTATACATTAACAATATGCTTGAAATTCCAACTCACTAATATGTCTGCTTTGTTAACGGTTGCTGTTGCAATATGAACACAGTCATCGAAACTTGTCATCCCTACAACTTTCTCATCTATATATTTTGAAGCAAGACTCAGTATTTCGTCGCTTACAATAAGTTTTTCCATATTGGATTTCGGCAATTCTTTAAAGTAGTTTTTTACTTTTTCAGGGGCACCCAATATTTCTGCTTCTGTTAAATCTGAATATAAACAAACAATTTGTCCCAATTTAACTCTTTCAAAAAGCTGCAAGGTTGCTTCATCAAATTCCTTGTCGAAAACGCCACCAAATACTGAAGTATCAAAGTAAAATCGTTGTTTCATTAAACTAAATATAAAATACAAATATAAATATAATCCATGATATATATCACCTTATTCTTTTACTTAATTACATATTCCTCCTATACTGCCCCCCGACTTCATATAATGCACCAGACATCTGCCCCAAGCTGCAAGTCTTCGCACATTCCATCAAGTGCTCAAATACATTTTGATTGGTGATGGCTGCTTGCTGTAAGTTGTTCAATGCTGTGGTGGAAATATCTTTATTCCTTTCGTGGAATGTTAAAAGATTATTGATTTGCAATTGCTTTTCTTCTTCGGTACTTCTTATAACTTCTTTGGGTAAAATAGTAGGTGATCCTTTACTGCTTAAGAAAGTATTTACACCTACCAAAGGAAATTCTCCAGTATGTTTTAAGGTTTCGTAATATAAACTTTCTTCTTGTATTTTATTGCGTTGGTACATGGTTTCCATTGCTCCTAATACTCCACCTCTCTCACTTATTTTTTCAAATTCGGCAAGTACGGCTTCTTCTACTAAATCGGTTAATTCTTCTATAATAAATGAGCCTTGTATTGGGTTTTCATTTTTGGCCAAACCCAGTTCTCGGTTTATAATAAGCTGTATAGCCATAGCCCTGCGAACACTTTCTTCTGTAGGTGTTGTAATGGCTTCGTCATAAGCGTTTGTATGTAGTGAATTACAATTATCATATATAGCGTACAATGCTTGCAAGGTTGTTCTTATATCATTAAAATCTATCTCCTGTGCATGCAAACTTCTACCACTGGTTTGTATATGATACTTTAGCATTTGGCTACGCTCATTTGCTTTGTATTTATGCTTCATGGCTTTGGCCCAAATACGGCGTGCCACACGGCCTATCACTGCATATTCAGGGTCGATACCATTACTGAAAAAGAAGGAAAGATTGGGGGCAAAATCATCGATATTCATTCCCCTGCTTAAATAATATTCTACAAAAGTAAAACCATTGCTAAGTGTAAATGCAAGTTGTGAAATAGGATTTGCACCCGCCTCTGCAATATGATAACCTGATATAGAAACTGAATAGAAATTTCGTACTTTATTGGTTATAAAATAATGTTGTATATCACCCATCATTTTCAATGCAAACTCGGTAGAAAATATACAAGTATTTTGTGCTTGGTCTTCTTTTAATATATCAGCTTGTACCGTACCACGAACAATTTCCATGGTTTCTTTTTTTATCTTTTCATATATATCTTTTGGCAAAACCATATCACCCGTAACTCCTAATAACATTAGGCCTAAGCCATCATTTCCTTCGGGCAAATTGCCATCGTATACCGGGCGTTTTATTCCTTTTGCTTTATATATATCGTGTATTTTTTTGTTTACTTCGCTTTCCAATCCCTGTGCTTTTATATATAATTCACATTGCTGGTCGATGGCCGCATTCATAAAGAAAGAAAGAAGCATGGGGGCTGGTCCATTTATGGTCATAGAAACTGAAGTAGTGGCAGCACATAAATCAAAACCACTATATAGTTTTTTGGCATCATCCAATGTTGGAACACTCACACCACTATTCCCAATTTTTCCATATATATCCGGACGCAAATCTGGGTTCTCGCCATATAATGTTACCGAGTCGAAAGCGGTAGATAAACGTTTGGCCGGCTGCCCCAATGACACATAGTGAAAACGCTTATTTGTACGCTCGGGACCGCCTTCTCCGGCAAACATACGCGTTGGATCTTCGCCGGTACGTTTAAGTGGGAATACACCGGCTGCATAAGGAAATTCTCCAGGTACGTTTTCGGTAAGTTGCCATCTTAATATATCGCCCCAATCATTATACTTGGGTAAAGAAACTTTGGCTATTTTTAGATGGCTTAAACTCTCCGTATATAAGGGTTGTTTTATTTCTTTGCCACGCACATTATATATATAGTTTTCGGCAGTATATTGTTTTTGTTTTTCTGGCCATGTTTCTATAGCTTTTTTGCATTCTGTGTGCAGACGTTGCTCGAGTTCTGCATATAATGTTTCGAGTTCTTGTATGGTATCCATGTTGTTATGTATTAATCTTCGGGTTTATATCCTATTCTTTTTCTTGGAGGTGTGGGTGGTGGGTTCAGTAATTGTTTTAGGGCAGTAAAAATCACTTCTATATCATCGTTATGTTTTACAACTTGTGTTTCGAGTTGCTCTAATTTGAGTAAGATATCTTTGTGAGTGAACAACATTTCACGCATCTTTGTGAAAACTCTAATGATATGAATATTTACATCAATTGCTTGTTTACTGTTTAAAACGCTTGATAGCATCGCAACTCCTTGCTCCGTAAAACAAAATGGAGCATGTCTTAATCCCATCAAATCAGAATTGGAGGTCGCAAATTGCGACCTCCAATCTTGGAACTCTTCCTTGCTCATTTCAAACATAAAATCTTCAGGAAACCGTTCAATATTTCTTTTTACTGCTTCTTTAAGTCTCTTTGTTTCCACCCCATACAATTCCGCCAAATCCCTATCAAGCATTACTTTCTGATTGCGAAACAAATATATTTTATTGATAATTTTCTCTACTGGAATTGCAATGGTTTTCATTGGAATTATTCTTAATGCTAATTTTATATAAAAATTTGTAATTATTTTTTCACTTTCTCCTTCAACATATCAATCACCCCTCTCAATTTATATAATTGCGATGCGATAACTGCCTGCTCATTCACCCATTCCCCATAACGGTGATTCTCTTCCGAAATCTCTGCCAGATAACGATTGCGATGTGGTGGAATCAAGAATATTTTTTGCGATTCATTATCACTTACGGGGTAAGTACTGCGGAACTTTTCAAGTTCCATTTTATCCGCAATTTTGTTCATTACGTTTCTATACAAACGGTTCATGCCTGGGTCGTTGAACTGGGATGCGATGGTTCCATATATAGGAAGGTCTTCATCCTTTGCATCAAACATCACATGGTTGCGTTTATATTGTTTACGCACATCACGCAATGCATCTTGGGCTCCACGTTTATCAAATTTGTTGATGGCAACCATATCGGCAAAGTCGAGCATATCAATTTTTTCCAACTGCGATGCGGCACCAAATTCGGGCGTCATTACATATAATGAAACATTACAATGGTCGGTAATTTCTGTATCACTTTGCCCAATACCCGATGTTTCTACAATAATCAAATCATACGCTGCTGCACGGCATATATCTATACTTTCTTGCACATATTTACTCAATGCCAAATTACTTTGGCGGGTAGCCATACTACGCATATACACCCGTGGATTGCTAATGCTGTTCATGCGAATACGGTCGCCCAATAATGCACCGCCTGTTTTGCGTTTGCTGGGGTCTACTGATATGATAGCAATGGTTTGTGTTTTAAATTCCAATAAATATCTGCGAACCAATTCATCTACCAAGCTCGATTTACCAGCTCCACCAGTTCCAGTAATTCCTAAAACAGGTATTGTTTTGGTGTTTAAATCTTGAAATCCTTTAATTGTTGAATCCGTTTTGTCGGGATGATTTTCAACAAGGGTAATCAGTTGCCCGATATCTCTGGGGTTTTTATTTTCTAAATGTTTTGCATGACCATTCAAAGAAATAACAGTTTCAAAATCGCATTGCTTTAGCATATCATTTATCATTCCCTGCAAGCCCATTTCACGACCATCATCTGGATGGTAAATGCGTGAAATTCCATATTGGTGCAAGTCTGCAATCTCGCTTGGGAGAATGGTTCCGCCGCCGCCGCCGAAAATCTTGATATGTCCGGCACCACGTTCTTTAAGCAAGTCGTGCATGTATTTAAAATATTCGTTGTGCCCACCTTGGTAGCTCGTGATAGCCACTGCTTGGGCATCTTCCTGAATGGCACAGTCCACAATTTCCTGAACGGAACGGTTGTGCCCCAAGTGTATTACCTCAGCACCAGTGCCCTGTATAATGCGACGCATTACATTAATGGCGGCGTCGTGCCCGTCGAACAGTGCCGCAGCAGTAACGATTCTAATTTTATTGTGGGGTATATATTTTTCTGCTTCAATCATAATTTACAGGGTTTGGCTTACCATGCAAATTTACGGGATTTTTGAGGGAGTTGAAAATGAAAGAGCTTCAGTTTATAGAAGTCGCTCTTAATCGAACTCTATTTTAGCTATAACCTCCCCCATTCCCCAACCAGCATCATAATTAAAATTACAAATGGTCATTTGATAATTCTTGTTTTCGCCTGGAAGTACATGAACAATCGCATAAGGAGCATTGGTAGGCTCATAAAAATTACCTTCTATTGCTACATTACATTCTTTGCTGGTATTTGTATGCCCCTTTTTATTGGTAATTATATAATCGCCAAAAAGCGGGTTTTTGAAAAAAGCAGTAGAAAAAGAGATAGTAATATTATCAGAGAAACGATCCCCTATTTTAACGCCTATATCATCCAAAAATTCTATCTGACTACCATCATAATGTTGTCCATTTATTATAAGCGTATTTATAAGGGTTGCCGAGCAAGGGAAAGGAATACTTGCTGTTCCTGTAGAATGAACCGTAATAATAACAGAATCGGCTTCACACCCGGACTTGCTGGCGTTTAATTGCAACTGATAAGTGCCCACTTCATTAAAGATATAACTTAACATAGAGGAACGCGAGGCTTCTTTCTTCGTAACAAATTGTTTTGTAGGTGAACTCAAAACATACCAATGATAGTCAATATAAGGTTCGTAACTTAAAGGTTGAATGTTTTGAACCTTAAGCGATGCATTAACTGTAATTTGATTAGAACTAAATTTGGGTGGTGCAAACCTACACTTGGTATGATGACATGAATTAAATATAAATACCAATCCCAATATAAAATATAGTTTTTTCATAGATGCACTAATATATAAATAACCTTTTAAAAAACATAACCAATAGCGATGTGTGAATTAATAAATTTCATAGACCTTGTTCTTACAAAACCTGCATCATAATACCTTTCACTATCTTTTTTTCTGTCGTATGCTATAATCATTTTCGAGTCAAGCATTACCGTAAAATCAACACCGTAATTTAGTGTAAAATACTTATATATAATTATATTTTTGCCAAAACCATAGGTAAAGGTTGGGAGTATATTTTTTGTAACGTATTCTTCTTTCGTATCAAGGGAATCGTATGATCGGGTAAACATAATATTAAATCCATATTTTTTGTAATTCCCTATTGGAGCTAGGGCTCCTTTATCTTCATCAAATACTTTAAGGTTTATTCCTAATGAATTAGCAAATACATTTCTTACGTCTCTTACAGCAATATTATTATACGTAGATATGGGGTAATATCTTACTATATAATCGCTGGTTCTCAAATTCTGAAAATCAATTCCAATTGTTTTTGTTCGCGAAATAGCATAATCAATTTGAGCATGTTTTATTAGATTGATACCATATACAGGTATCAAATTGGTAATAGAGAATATTTCAGAATGATTATTATAAGTTGGATTAAAAGCAGGAGAAACCATAATTCCTGCACTTGCTGCGAAACGTTTCCCGATAAATCCAGGCACCCTATTCTGAGCTTTGGAATATGAGAACGCGGAGAGCATAATCACTACTAGGTATACTCTTGGTATAAGTTTCTGCATCATATTATATATTAAGGATTAAACTCAAACTTTGCCTCCAAGGTATATACAGTTCCATTGTAAAGATATTGCATACTACAAACTGATAACTCAATAGCTTTTGAAGTACCTGCCACAATATGCACGCGGGCCGAAGAATTAATAGCAGCATACCTAGTGCCTTTTATCTCAATGCCACATTCTGTGCCTAACAATTGGCTATAGGTTTTAGAGCCATTTATAGTATAATCGCCCAGTGTGGGTGTGCTTTTAAATGTTTTGGGTAAATAAAAGTATATAGTATTCCCACTATTATCATAAAGGCCGATATAGCAATAACTGCTTAGCACAGTAAGTGTGGGTGCATTGGTTGACGTATAATAATTGCTGAGCACTTTATAGTTTTTGCCACTGGGCAACACACAGGGAGTGTTATTGCCAGTTCCACTATTTGGAGTTGCATTTACGGTTAAATAGACTGTGTCGCTTTTGCAATCAAATTTTTCAGATGCTAGACTAAATTTATAGATCCCATTTTTATCGAATGTGTAGTTTAGAGTTGGAGTACCTGCTTGGGGGTAAAAACTCTTTTTATTCGATAACGGTGTACTTACCACACTCCAAGTATATTTAGCATTCGGGTCGAACTTGCTGGCCAAAATAACTTGCTCATATATTGACGTGTCTACATTTTTAGTTAGTAAATCGAAAGTGGGGGCTGGAATTTTACAGTTGGTAATATGATCGCATGAAGAAACAAATAACCCTGCAATAAGTATTATAAAAATAAAAAATCTATTCATACTATAATATATTAAAAAATATAGCCTATGGAAGTATAAGCATTAAAAAACTGCATTTTCCTGAGCCTGTAAAAACTAGCATCAGTATACCTGCGAGGATCTGATTGGTCTATCAGTCCTCCCATATTTCTATCAAACATCAGTGTCATGTCCACCCCATAGGTAAAGGTAAAACTTTTCTGAAAAATTACCGTTCTACCAAAACCATAAGTGAAGGTGAGGAAATGATTTTTTGTTGGGGCTAGCTTGGCAATATTATCTAGTGTGTCGTAACTTTTGGTAAACAATATGCTGAGCCCCAATTTTTGGAAATTGCCAATAGGGGCTAAGGCTCCTTTGCCTTCATTAAAAAATTTGATATTGGCACCTATACTATTTCCATACACATATCGAATAATATCTTTGCTATAGTAACTGTTCCCAGAAGAATCGGTTTTCTCTACCGTGGTAAAGTCAGAACTTCGCATATTCTGATAATTCATTCCCAAAGTAATATTACGGGCTACCGTATAATCCAATCCCAAAGTTTTGGTATAATTAATACCATATATAGGAAAAAAATCTTTTTCACCAACTATAGCATCAATCATCTTACTTATAAAATTTGTATTTTCTCTGTTATGATAAGTGGGATGGTGGGCTGGAAAAAACAGTAGGCCGCCACTAACTATAAATTTCTTTCCTATAAAGCCTGGCACCTGTGCTTGGCATGGGTTAACAACGATAACCAAAAACAAGGACAGGATAAATATGAGGTGCTTCATTTTGTTTATTTTTGATTGAACAATAATATAATTAAAAAATAAATCCTACCGTTGCATACGAGTTAAACAACTGCATAGATCGTGTTCGTGCAAAACCCGCCTCGTAATACTTGGCCATATCAAAAGCTTTATAGGTGGTAAAAATATTTTTGCTAAGCATAATGGTTACATCTACTCCATACGTAAAAGTAAAATTCTTTTGAAAAATAATAGTTTTGCCCAATCCATAAGTAAAAGTAAGCAAGCGATTATTAGTAGGTAATTTCTTCTGAATATTGTCAAGCGAATCGTAAGATCTGATGCTTAATATACTTAGTCCTAATTTTTGGAAATTGCCAATAGGAGCTAATGCTCCCTTACTCTCGTTATAAAACTTACAATTTGTTCCTATACTGTTGGCATACACATACCGAATGAAATTTTTAGGGGCCCAGCCTCCAAAACCGGAATAAACTATTTGCGATGATCTAGAGTTCTGAAGACTCATACCCACTGTCATATTTCTGGATACTGCATAATCAAGCCCCAGAGTTTTGGTCCAGTTCATACCATATATACTCAATAGTTCAGCATCTTCAAATAAGGCATCTGATAAATCGTTTAATAATGGAAAATAACTGTAACGGTTACTATAGGTGGGATTAAGTGCTGGAGAGAACAAAACACCACCACTTACAATAAATCTCTTTCCTATGAAACCTGGTACTTGGGCCTTACAGGGAATAAGCAGAGAAAAAAGAAAAGCAATTGTTAAAATAATATTCTTCATTGTTAGTTGTCTTGGCTTTTGTTATGTTTAAGTTGTAATAGCATATCGTACAAATGCATTTCGATTACATAATCTTTATCTTTGCTATTTATTTTTTTGATAGAATTATATACATATTTTCCCGTTCTTAAATCAATTGTTTCTGACATAACGTAGGTAGCAGCATTGGGCTGAAAAAGTTGATAGATGAGAATGGGTGTATATAATCCACAGGTGGCAAAACATAAAGCATAGTGCATTGTTTTTTCTGCCTGTTCTCTATCTTCTATTGCATATATAATACCCATATTCATTAAATAAGGTGTATTGTTTTGTTCAATAAGCTTGGCTATTCCTTTATAGTCTACTTTTATTAAATTGCTTTCTTCATTTTGGTTATTGTCTCGCAAATAATCATTGATAAGCATAATATTATTTAACACATCCACATCGTCGGTTGTAAGTGTTTTGGAATTGTACCTCACCGATGTTATATCGGCTTTTTCGCTCAACCTCGATATTTTTTCATCGAGGTTAACAAGTGCCCTTTCGCTTTCTTCTTGTTTAAATGATTCTTTCTTGCGTAAATCAACCTTATAATAAAATGGCTCCGATACTATTATTTTATTAATAGGTTCCGAAGCTTCTGCGGTTTTATCTTCGCCTTCATCACCTTCCTCATTTTTCTTCTTCTTTTTTAATTTGCTGTCGCTATCTTCTTTTTTGGTTACTTTTAAAACAATATTCTCAGCTTTCTTAAATGCTTTTCTAAATTCTGGGTCTTTGGCCAAATCAGCCATGCCAGCATATATAAATGATTTATTGTACCCCGCTTTAGTGGCTTCTTTTTTTGCTTTTTTAATTTTATTATACTTGCTTTTTTTAACGGGTTCGTCATCTTCTCCTTTTTTATCATTGGTTATAGCCGATGCTTTTTCGTCATTTTTATAATCTTCGAAATCGGAAAAACTGGCTTTATTTTCTTTAATAAGTACCATCAGCAACTCATTGTTTATTTTCTCCAACTCTTCATCATCGGGATGTTTTAATTTTAATTTCCATGCTCTTTTTAATGCCAGAACATTTAATGCAATAGGTTCTTCGTGAAGTTTTTCAATTAAATAATATAATGATCCGGATGCTCCCTCTATTTTCTCATAATCAGTATGCACATCTTTAAACCCAGATTCTTCTTTGGCTGATATTTTTGTGAGGGCATACAAACTTTTTACAATGGTTTTCTCTATATAATAATTATTGGAATCTGTTTCGCTCAAAATAAAAGCACTATAGAGTGCATACTCATAATCGTGGTTAAGTAAATATAAATGTAGTAATTCGAAACGGGCAATTTTTCTGCTTAGCTCAAACTCTGTTTTAGATACTATATAGTTTTTACGGTCTTTATTGTTGAGGCCTTCTAACATATTTTCCAGTAACTTTCTTCTTTTGCGGATGGAGGGATGCGTCGACTCTTCATCATCATCGTCATCATCTTGACCCACTGGTTTCAACAGGCTATCTGCTAATTGAAAATCGGCAGGGAATTTTAATAACTTATCTTCGAAAAAACGTTTATTAAACGGTACTTCGTCAAAAGGTAAATTGGCAAATTGTAATACATCAAAAACACCGTCCAATGATTTTAAACTATATCCCGATTTTTTATATAAGGTAAAGCCCTCTTCATCGGCTTCCACTTCTTGATCTTTATTAAAAGCACATTTGGTTAAAAAATTATCCTGACCATTGTTGCGGTAATTGGTTTTTGATATTTTTTTCTCAAGTTTTTTTTCAAATTTAAAGCCCAATAATGAATGCTGTTTTTTGTAATGTGTTATTTCATGACAAAGAATATAAGCAAGCTGTGCTTCATTTTCTAACTGTGCCAATAAACCTATGTTCACAAAAATAATCCCACTGGGTGTGGTGAATGCATTTACACGAGTGTATCTTACAGTATAAAACCTAAGTTTATTATATGTTTCCATGTCGTCCTTTAATATTTCCTTGGCTACTTTTGCCACATATATTGATAAAGGATCATTACACAATACCTTGCCGCTTAATAGCATTCTATCGATAGAATAGTTTGCATCGAGCTGAAATTTTTGCTCGAGCTTGCGTTCAGATCTGGATAAATCTTTTTGCTTTATTTTAGCTAATTCCTCTTTGTATTTATCAATAGATAATTTGGTAATATCTTGCGGCAACTTACCCGATGACTTTAAACAAGTGTATCTGTCAAAATCTATATCCGACTGAGAGTGAGCTCGAGGAGATAATGAAAAAAAGAGGGCTGCAAAAATTAACGTTCTTGGTATTCTGATATTCATTTGCTTGAATTTAGTGTGCAATAATAGGAAACAAATAATCAATATTGAGAAATCCCAATATTTTTCAAAGGTTTTTTATTTGCTTCTTATTTCCCATCCAATGCCATTTGGACCACTTTGGCAACCAGCATCTCAGTTTGGTCGGGATAATTAACCGGAACTGCTTGGGTATGATGAAGCCATTGAAATAACAGGTCAGCGAAGTCAGGACCCATTTGATGTACCACAGGAACACCCATTAAGTTTAGTGCTGCGGCATTGCACTGTTGCTCATATTGGCCTTTTTGCGGAATTACAAATAGCTTTTTGCCCAGGTACATGGCCTCTGCGGGTCCTTCAAAACCTCCACCAGAAACAAGTCCGTTGCAGGTGGCTAGGCTTTGGATATAATCTTCATTATTGATGGGCCGCACTTTCACATTGCCGCTTCTATAAGGATGCTTACTATGCTTGGTGAACACATGCCATTCCACATCCCTCACTTGTTTTAATATAGGAAGTAATAATTTGTCGTGGTAGGCAGGTAAATAAACCGTGCAGTGTCCTTTGTCAACAGGATCCAATTTTCTGATTTCACTTCTAATGATTGGCGTATACACAAAATTGTCGTAATTACTAAAGTGCAGGGCGACTGCTTCAGTAAAAGGTGCATAATATTTGAACAAAAATTCTACCCCAAAATCCTTCTTTTCGGGTCGGGGCATTAGCTTGCTTTTAAAACTGGATTGATGACTTAACGCAATACAGGGTTTGTTTTTCAATTTGCAGGCCCATGCAGTAATGGCCTCGTAGTCGTTAATAACCACGTCATATTTTTCTATTGGGAATGAGCGTATATCCCTGAGCAAACGTAAGGGCTTTAGTTTCTTTAAGGTGCTCCAATAATTTACACCACCTTTATTGCCGAAAGTGAAACCCAACCCATGCTTGCTATATTTTATAGGATACGGCACACTCACTTCTGCATCGGAACCACTTACCATAATATCAAGTTCGCCATGTTGCTGCATATAGGGAATCACTTCACGAGCCCTACTTAAATGACCATTACCAGTAGCCTGAACAGCAAATAATATTTTCATGATTGAATTTTATGAAGGCAAAAGTAACGGTGTTATACTTATAAAATGATAATGCACTTTGTAAACTTATATATATTGAAACAAAAAAAGTGTAACGATATGTTACACTTTTTTTAAATATAAAATTATATTAACTTTAACTTTATTTCCCTTTCACAAAATTGCTAAGGTCGGTCATCGAAGCTTCGAAATCAAAAGCATCATTCACTTTATAATAGTTGTTTTTATCATAACAATGGGGAAATGCATATTTGGCAAATTCCAGTTTAGTGGCTTCAAATTCGAACACTTTAACAAGTTCTTTTATTTGCTGTGCGGTGAAACAATTCGCATCTGTAATTTGCTTGGCTATTTCCAATTTGGTACTCTCAAAAGTTTTGCTTCTGATACTTTCTTTTGCTGTATTAAAATCATTACCATTCATTGGCATAGGGCAACCGTAAGGTCCGTTATATCCTGGCACATAGCCACCACCGTTGTTATATCCGCCATTGTTATTGTTGTTATTATTATAACCACCGTTATTGTTACTATTGTATCCACCATTGTTATTGTTGTTATTATAACCTGTGGTTGCTGTGCCGGTGCCGTAAGCAGTAACAAACCTATTCAATTCTTGCACATTTGCCTCTATATAAAAAGCTGAATATACTACCGAAAAATTTGCAGGATCGTAACAACGGGGATAGGCATACTCAGCAAAAGCTAGCCTGTCTCTTTCCTGAAATATATCAGTACATAGTGTTTTAATTTGTGCTGAAGTAAGGCAATAGTTGGTAGATAATTGTTGTGCTGTTATCATTTTTCCTGCCTCTGTGGTTTGGTTTCTTACTTTTCTTTCCTCGTTTTGAAAAACCATAGCGGTAAGGGGTGCAGCACATCCAGACCAAGTGCCGCCAGAGCCTGTTGTGGTGGTACTGGTGGTAGTAGTGGTGGTGGAATATGAACTAGATTGTTGGCCTGTGCCTGTAGCTGAAGCATTCATATTGATACCACCTCCGTTTACCTGCATACCATTAGGATTAACATTGATATTTATATTGGGGTTCATGGGGTCATTACCTGTTCCTGTATTCATGTTCATACCATTTGGGTTGGCATTTATATCTACCCCGCCTGTGTTTGTACCGCCACTATTATAGCCATTGCTATTGCCTCCATTGGTATTATAGCCAGGGTTGGGATTGGGCACTTGAGTGGCAGTTGTAGGATTTGCCGAAAACAATCTGATGGCATATTTGGCCACATAGTTATTTTTTGTTTTGGGATTCTTTAGGTTCTTAGCCCGCTCAGCTTGTATATCGGCAGCGGGGCGAGGTTTTACTACAAAAGTTTTATCATTCCCAGCTACAACATATACATTGTCTATAATACTTCCCAATTCTGATTTTTGAAATTTAACAACTACTTTATATCGGGCAACAGGTCGGTTATCTACACGAACATTATTGGATGGAATGGTATTTATCGTAATACCGTTTACCATTAGGGTAAAGTTTTCATTGTCTTCAGTAAAGAAAATCATGTTGCCGTTTTGTGCAAAAACATTGATGGCAAACAGGGTTAATAAAATTGTAAATAGGTTTTTCATGGTTCTTATTTTTAGTTGTGCAAGGTTCTTATTTCAAATGAAGTTCCAAAAGTAGGTGGAAAAACCTAATCTGCAAAAACTATATTGGTTATCAGCTTAATAAATTTTATAAATTCCAAATCTCCCACGATTTCTCCGCTTGAAACTTCAGCATATCAAGGCCGTTTTGGGTAGGGCATCCTTGTTGTTTGCAGCGTTGCAAAAATAAAGTTTCAGCAGGGTTGTATATCATATCATAACACAAACATTTTGATGTGAGGGCTTCATAATTTATTGCAGGTGCCTCATTAATGTTAGGCCACATACCTATAGGTGTAGCGTTTACTAACAAATCTATAATACCCAAGTATTCATTAGTGAGCTGCTCATAAGTAATAATATTGTTTTCATCATCTTGCTGTGTACGTGATACTATATGATAAGGTATCTTTTTTTTGTCCAATATATATTTTACGGCTTTTGCCCCTCCGCCATTCCCTAATATAACGGCATGCTTTATATTATTTAAATCATACTTATCCTGTAACGATTTTTCAAAACCATAGATATCGGTATTATATCCTTTCAATAATAAATCGCCTTTGGTATGCCTAAACCTAATACAGTTTACTGCCCCCACTGTTGCAGCCTCTCGATCCATTTCGTCCAGATAGTTTATAATATCTTCCTTATAGGGAATGGTTACATTTAATCCTTGTAAATTTGCCCTACGCATAATCAATTCAGGAAACTGTAATATACTATCCATCGGGAATACCTTGTATGAATGGCCTGCAAGATGTAGCTCTTTAAATTTTTCGGTAAAATATTTGGGCGAAAACGAATGCTCCAATGGCCAACCAATCAACCCATATATTTTTTTTTGCATGCTAAGGGAATTACTTTTTCCAGATAAGTATATTATCTTATTTTCGTTTGATTTGGATATCTTGAATTTTTGTATTTTCAACTGATAGTATAGTGAAAACAAAATCGTCGCTCTCTATTACAGTTCCTGGTTCGGGAATATTCTGATAGATTGAAAATATATATCCCCCCAGCGTTTCGTATTCGCCCATGGGTATATCTAACTCATATTTATCATTCAAGTGGTCAATTTCCAATCGGGCATTGAATACCCATTCATGCTGCGAATTTTCTTGCTCGGTCACCGTTTCATTATCATACTCATCGTTTATCTCACCAAATATTTTTTCCAATATATCTTCAGTAGTTACAATACCGGCGGTACCGCCAAATTCATCAACTACTACCGCCATACTTTTACGTTGCTTGGTTAATTGGTTCAATAAATCGCGGGCAGACATCGACTCCGTAGAAATAGTAATGGGCATCATAGCATGTCGGATACTTTTGGGTTTTTTCAATAAAGAATTTTGATGAATGTATCCTACAATGTGGTCGATATTTTCTTCGAAAACTACAATTTTTGAATGCCCTGATTCTATCAATACCTCATATAGTTTCTCCACCGACTGACTTTGCTCAATGCCAATAATTTCGGTACGCGGGGTAAGACATTGACGTATTTTTACACTGCCAAAATCGAGTGCATTTTTAAATATTTCCGTATCCACATCCGCATCTTCTTCCAAATCCATTTTTGCCGATTGCGATATATATTCATCCAAATCTACTTTACCAAAAACGGGTGCTCCTTCTTTCCAATCCAATCTAAAAATACCATTCAGCATCGATTTGGCTAACCAAGTAATAAAATGCACCAACGGGTAAAATATATAATATATAATTAAAAAAGGAACTGCAAAAAATTCTAAAATTAAATCTGGATTTATTCTAAATAATACCTTGGGTAAAAACTCAGCTGTGAATAATATAAATAAGGTAGATATAAAAGTGGCAAGTAACAATAATATATACTTATGCTCGTGCAAGTAAGGCTCTAGCATGGGATGCAGAAATCTCTCTTCCATAAAAATGGAATATATAACTAAGGCCGTATTGTTGCCCACCAAAGTAGTGCTTATAAACTTGGAGGGAGTTTTTACAAAAGGTGATAATATTTTTGCTGAGAAACTACCCTGCTTATTTTTAAGCTCGATGCGTAGTTTATTTGCAGATATAAAGGCAATTTCAATACCCGAAAAAAAAGCACAGGCAATGAGGGTAAAAAATATGATTATTGAGCCGTCCAAAATTTAATGAGGTTTGATTGAATTATTTATATTTTATTGAGCAAAGGTAAGCGGGGAACTATCATATTTCAAACCTATTCCATCACACGGTCTTTTCCATCGAAATAAGGAGATTGGACCGAGAGCACTTTTAGCGGTATTTTAGAAGTAGTTTTTACCCAATGCACTGTGCCTTTGGGAATAAAAACAACTGTGCCAGGTTTAAGTTCAAAAGATTTATTTCCCATTTTCATAATGCCGGTACCTTCTATTACCGAAATATGTTCGCTATGGTATAAATGTTTATGAGCCTTCACTTCGTTTTTAATCACAATAATAAATCCGCTGCTCAGGCTATCACCACTAATCCGTTGGTTCCATATATTGCTCACCGTATCGGGCACTTTTAAGGTATCGGGCTGCAACACTACTTGAGAAAAGAGCAATTGGGAAGAGCAAACAACAACCAACAATAAGAATATTTTTTTGATACGAAAATTTATCATAACATTGCAAAGATAATCTTTCGAACATGCTAAGCAAATTTAAAATCCTACTCCTCACTTTTATTATATATGATACCACCATGGCTCAAAAGCTTAATGTGGACTACAAACGTAACATAATAGCAAACTTTAATAGTGCACTGGCCAAACAACAGTGGGATAGTGCTATTACCTTTTATGATGCAAAAATGCTAAGTTTTTTGCCAGCAGGTAAAATGGAGTCTCTTTGGGACCAGCTAGCCACTTACTACGGCGACTATAGTCATTACGAAACTACAGACACTGCCACAAAAAAAGGAGAGTTACAATTTTTGACCAAGTTCCATTTTAAGCGGGGCACCTTAATGGAACAAGTATCTGTAAACGATTCTGGGCAAATTGCAGGTCTTTGGTTTTTACCCCTTCAGCATAACAGCGGATACACCGAGCCCAGCTAT
Source organism: Flavobacteriaceae bacterium (assembly GCA_025363675.1). Lineage (GTDB taxonomy): Bacteria > Bacteroidota > Bacteroidia > UKL13-3 > UKL13-3 > CANJUD01. The sequence goes on from JANYDJ010000138.1 coordinate 28,714, forward strand.
TCTAACAAAAAATTATATTATGAAACCGATGTGGAAATAATAACCGGCGATTATAAAATGAAGGGTAAACTTACCGTACCTAGCAATGCTAAAAATGTGCCCGCGGTAATATTGGCTTGGGGTTCAGGACCCAATGGCATGAATGAAGAAATAGGAGGCTGCCAACCCTTCACCGATTTGGCCGCAGGGCTTGCTTCACAAGGCATTGCCGTACTTCGATTTGACAAACGCACCTATAAACACAGTATGGATATAAACCCAAAACACTTGCCCACCGTAGATGACGAATATACTTATGATATAGAAAGTGGTATTAATTTATTAAAAACAAAAAAATATATTGACCCTAAAAATATATATCTGCTAGGCCATAGCCAAGGGGGGATGATATTGCCCTATCTTCTTAAAAAAATAAAAGGATTTGCTGGCGGCATTAGTATGGCTGGTGCTGCCCGCCCACTGGGAATTATTATACAAGAACAGATGGACTATTTAGCCCCTGACAGTATATTAAAAACCGCTGAAGAAAAAATGATGAAACAACGTGCGGTCGCTCAAGCCAAACTTTCTTTAAGTGATACCCTAACACCCTATACCGAAGCCGATCTTCTTCCTTTGGGCTACCCTGGAAGTTATTGGCTGCATTTAAATAAAATTAACCCTCCCGTACTGGCCTCAAAAATAAAAAAACCAATCTTATTTTTACAAGGCGAAAGCGACTACCAAGTGCGAATGACCGATTTTAATTTGTTCAAACTATATAACAAAAACAGCGACCATTATTTTAAATCCTATCCTCGCCTAAACCATTTATTTGTGGCTGGCGAAACAGAAGCACTTTCTACTCCGGGCGATTATTTTAAACCTGGAAATATATATGAACCCGTTATTATGGATATTGCCAAATTTGTAAAAACAAAAAACCTATGAAGAAATATATAATCCTGCTTTTGATAGGATATGCGGCAAATATATATGCCCAAGAAGCAATAAAAGACAGTGCAACGGGGAAATATTATTTTGCCCGCGAAACTGAAACCGGTATGGAACGCGTCAACAATATATTATACGATGAAGTATCATCTTTTTATACTAAATATGCTTTGGGAAAAATAGCGGGCAAATGGTATATAATAGACCAAAAGTTGCAACACGTGAGAGGCCCCTTAGATTATGCCGATCGGGAAGCGTTTGATGACAATGGCGAAGCTGCTATTAAATGGAATGGGTATTGGAATGTGCTCACCCATAAAAACAAACTACTGTTTAAGCATGGGGTACCCGATAGTATGTTTTTTTATAGCCCCCTCGATCAAAGTTATTTCTACCAATTTAAAGGAAAAACTTATTATGCACAAACAAGAAAAAAAAGATGGAAGGAACTTAAATGTTATATAGACTCTGCTGCCCCAGGCGAGGAACCTTATAGGACTTATGACCTTGAGCAATATTTGAATTTTGGCAACAATTTAGCACCGGTAAAAAAAGAAAAGTATGGCTATATAAATATGAAGGGCGAAACAATAATACCTTTTATATATGATTTTGCTAATGAGTTCAATTCCTCAAATACTGCTGTGGTAAAAAAAGATAACTTGTATGGTTATATAGATTCGTCGAAAAAAATGTTTATTCCATGTATGTTCGACGGTGCTAAACCATTTAGGGGCACCGTGGCAGCAGTGCAAAAGGGTTATTGGTATGGCTTAATTAACATGCAAAGAAAAACTGTTGCCCCTTTTGATTATAGTTACTTAAACTGTATTGATAACAATGTATTATATACTGCCAAAAAAGGTGCAAAGTTTGGGATTATTGACAGCAATAACCATATAGTAATTCCTTTTGATTATGAAAGTGAGTTTGTATATATTAACAACAATTGTTTTATAGCCAAACAAGATGGGTATTTTGGTTTAATAAATATTGTGCAACGCAAACTTGTACCTTTTAATTTTAGTGAATATGACTTGTCGCTTAAAGATAAAAATCTAATTGTGTTTAAATCGAAAGTAGATACTAAAAATCCGTATCATATTTATAATGCATTTGGCGACAAGCGAGATGAACAGGGATATGAACAAATTTCATTTTTTTTAAACGATCGCTGCAAGGTTAAATGCAATGGCAAATACGGTTTTATTGATGCTTCTGGGTATGAAGTAATACCTTGCCAATATGATGAAGTGGGATATTTTATAAGCAACAAAAGCCGTGTAAAAAAAGAGGGCAAGAAATTTTATATCGACAAAACAGGTCAAAAAGTAAAGTAATGAAAAATAGCACTATAATATGGAATCTAAGAAAAGTATTATATATCATACTTTGTCTGTTTGCTTTTAATGCATGCAAAAACAATACTCCAAACGATAAAAATATTGAAGAGAAAAAAGACAGCTTATCTGAGCAGAAAAAGGAATCGGATACGGAGAATAAAATACTAGATAAATTATCAAAACTACCTGAATGGATTGATGCAAATCATTATATAGATTCATTAACTAACCATAAACATGGACTTTCGGTAATGACTGAAAAACCTAATAAGGACAACCCTGACTACCATTTTCAAGCTGGATATAATCATGAAGATCATTTTGAAACTTATTTTCATTTTTATGTGAACCCACAAACTATGGAAATAAAAATAATGGACTTGGTTGATGGTGATGTGGTGCCTATTGATGTTTGG
>JANYDJ010000141.1 GCA_025363675.1 Flavobacteriaceae bacterium
TTCTGTTTTGCTAACATACACAAATCTGCAAGATTTTTATGAGTTCTACATCATTTCTTGCAGATTTTTATACCCATTATATAGTGGAAAACCTAGGTGGTCAACTATCGTACTATTATTTGAGGGTTGACTATTTAAAAACCTTAGGATTATTCCTAAGGGTGTTCTATTTTTGCGGGCATACAACCAAAAATCAGTTTTGGGAGTCATTAAATTATGAAAAAAGCTCTACTCATCTATTTCTTATTTTTTGGTTCATTTCTTTCTGCAAACGCACAAAAAGGAAATCTTGTTGGTATTCATATAGGTAATCAATGTCTAAATATAAAAGAGTTCGAATTGGACTCTAAAGCTTTTTTTGATATTGATACTACTAGAAGCGTGGAAGGAGTTTATCAAGGCCAAAGCACATTCGATTCCATTCACAATTATTATTTTCTTAGCATACATGATGGAATTCTGGTGTATGATATCCAATCTAATAGTTTAATAAAAACAATAGCTAACCCATTAAGATTGACCGAAATTGAATACAATCCGTATACTAATAAACTTATAGGATTTTACCAAACTAATGTAGGTAAAATTTTTGCTTCTCTGAGCATTGATTCTGGAAACTATACCATTATAGACACTTTACATGGAGTTCATGGATTTTATTTCGGTTCTAGTACATTTGATGCTATAAATCAGAGATATTTTTTCTCTTCCAATGGAGTTGTTATGGTTGATGCCACAACAGGGAAAATCCTAAAAACTATTCAAACTTCTCAACCCATGGTCAGTTTAGAATATAATTGCAATTCGGGTAAATTGTTAGGTTTGAGTAGTCATATTAGTACCTTCTTCTTTGTTTCCCTTGATCTTGATAGCAATATTTTTGAAATCGTAGATACATTACGAGCTATAAAGTCATATGCTCAGGGTATGAGTTGTTTTGATGTCGTTAACAATCGTTTTATGTTTATATCAAACTTGGGGGTAACAACTGTTAATGCGTCTTCAGGGAAAATAATTGATACCGCTTTTTGTGGTCAATCTTTTACAGAAATTGAATATTATACGTCAGCTAACTTTCAACAATATTCTGCCTCACCTTCCCGAAGCAATTTCAATCCCAACCCACTAAGCTCGCATACCATTTTCCAATTCGCTGCCAAATCAAATAACTCAAACATTGATTTATATATATATGATATAAGTGGCAATTTGGTGAAAAAGTATAATGTAATAGGCACATCAAAACTCACTATTGCAAAAGAAGATTTACCTACTGGAATTTATTTTGTAAAAATAGATGAAGACCATATACCTATAAGAAGTGAGAAATTGTTAGTGACGGAATAGTATTCGTTTTAGAATATGATACATTACCTAACAATGTTATCTATATACTTTTGTGCGTTTATATTGTTTAATCTCATCAAGATAAACACCTGTGCGATTAGTTGAATTGTTAAAAAAAAGGGTTAATAGACTATGATAAAGAACATAATTAATAGGTGACAACTATCATATCATCAACCTAGGCCATCCATTTATTTTTGCTGCATATTTTAGATTAATATATATAATATATGCTCTCGATTGAAATTGGCCGCAACACCACAAAACACCCCAAAGCCCCGAACAAAAAACCATTGCCCCTGTGCAAGGCCATACAGCTCGACAGGGCCTATGGCGACCGCACGGATGGCACATACCTATCGCTCTCGTTCAGTTGGATTGCCGAAGACCGCACAACAGGCAGAACAGGGATAGCGAACATCATAATACCTCTTGCAGGCACAGGCATGCCAAAGCCCAACATGGGTGTGTTCTTTCTTGTTCAAAACAACAGCCCTATTGTGATAAGATTTGACAACGTAAAACAAGACATTACGGTAGAATGTGTGGGCAAGACTGTCCCTATTGATTTTACACTTAGGTGCAGAATATTGGAATAACTAACAGGACACCAGAGGTCCAGGATAATAAAAAAATAGACGGAATTTGAATGACTGTTTTTTTGCAATTGGTTCCGTCGGCTTTTCCGAATAAGTAGGAACCAGACTTGATACTATATACTCCCTACTCCTTCTGCCCCATCCCAATCATCTTTCTTATCCTATTCGTAAACCTTTTATCAGTGGGGTATTTCCTACTTGAGGTAATATTATTAAAAACAAGTGCTACCATTAACAATATAATAGTGCCTGTAAAAACTGGTGACAAAACATACATATAACCCAATGCTTTTATTTTTTCTGATCCTATTACTGCTAACAATGCAGTAGCACCACCGGGCGGGTGCAAGGTTTTGGTTATTTGCATGGCTACTATGGAAAGTGCTACTGCAAGTGGAGCTGTTATATATATAATATCAGGCAGCAAACTATATACCGTAACACCAATAAATGCTGACACCAAATGCCCTCCGACTAAATTGCGTGGCTGTGCCAAGGGGCTTTGTATGGCACCATATATTAACACACTGGATGCACCGAAGGAACCTATCAAAAAAATGTTTTCATATTTGGTTAGTATCTGACTTTGAAAAAGTGCAATTAATCCAATACCCACAAATGCTCCTATAAAAGACCATATATGTTCTTTTACATCAACTAAGGTTTCTTTATATATAATATATCTAGAAACTCTTAGTCCTCGTTTTATTCTTTTTCTTACCATGGGGATGTATTATAATAAAACTATATAAAAATGTATTATATAATAAAGAAGATTGCCATTGGCTAAAGCCGACGGAAATTTAGCAAAGATGTCCTTTACTAAATTATTATTCAACCACCACCACTTTGTTCATCACATCGCCTTGGCCAATGTTATCAATTACATCTAAACCTTCTACCACTTTACCAAACACGGTATGGTTACGGTCTAAATGTGCGGTATTATCGCGGCTGTGGCACACGAAAAACTGGGAA
>JANYDJ010000275.1 GCA_025363675.1 Flavobacteriaceae bacterium
GTTTTTGCTTCTGTCCCGTTTATCACTGCCACCAGTTTGCGTTTATTTGTTTTATGTGCCTTTGAGGTAACAAAGGTATATAACTCTCCTTTTGATAAACTAACCTCGTCTATGGCTAAGTGCGGGCTTGTATTTTGCGGATATATCAAGTACTCTTTGGCGTGCGGTTTCTGTTCCCATGTTTCAAAATCACTTATCTTTTTCTTGTATGCCCGGTAAAGTTTATCTGGTTTTACTTTATAATAACTTGCAATGGTGCTCATCGGATCGAGCCTTGTCTCAACTTCTTTCTTTTAAAAAATCAGCGAGCTCTTTGGTGAATTTCGAACACTTGTGGCGTGTCGCGAGTGTGAGCTATAATATTTAATTTTTCATAGTTTCATTACTTTTAAGGGACTGTGTACCGATGCACTGCTATATATATAATCCTAGGCGGTGGCTACAATGCCTGCCCTAACGGGGTTGTTATGTATATAGTCTCGTTTCTGGTCTATTACTTCGTTTGTATACAAAACCACGGGGTGGCTTTTGTATTGCCAAAAATAATACTTGTCGTATTGGTTGTTTAGCTTGGCAAAATAACCGAACAAATATAACAACCATTCTTTTCTGCACTCAATTTCACTTGCCTCTATTGCCTTGATAACCTGCTTGGCAGTGTTGCTCTTGAACCTACCCAGCATTTCGGTTAGTCCTCCTGCACTCCTCCTAACAATGGCATGTATATGATTACTCATGATTACATAGCAAAATATATCCAACTTCTCATGCCGTTGGCAATATTCCAAGTTAGAAACCAATATATCTTTGTATTCCTTCCTGTCAAATACATTGACCCAGCCCACCACCGTTAGCGTAACAAAATACAGCTCATCTGTCTGTGCTTTTCTGAACTCGCTCATTTTGCAAATATACTATGCAATACATTATTTACTGACGAATAGCTCACACTCGCGAAACGCGAGCGAGAGCAGAGGTACACTCATGGATGTGCAAATATATATAATTTGGTTCACGGTTTACTTTTTTTATCGCCGTTCAGGAGAACGGCCTTTATATATAGTCACCGTTCTTGGAGAACGGCGACAACGTGGAGTTTATACTGCGATTGCAAATCGCAAAACCTTTAAAACGCCAATTACAAATTGGCGTTGGTTGGAAAAGCTGTGTTTGAGGCGGAAGGAAAAACAAAAGCCACTCAATGAGTGGCTTTTGGGCTATCGTATTTGTGCCTTGAATTTGATTTGATTCTTTTTTTGCCAATCACTTGGATAAATACGCAAAAAATATCTATCTCTAAAATCAGTTGTAGTTACCGAAATTTCAATATAAAAACTTTTCATAACAGAATCTAATTGCAAAGTAAATTGATTAACAGGAATATCAAATTCTTTATTATATATAACCTCCCTAATTGCTCTATTTTCAAGAGCTGTTTTTGTAATTATTATGTTACGAATTAATGAAGTATCTTTTATTATTACATTACCATCTTTTGGGGATAAAAAACAATAACTTTTGGGACTACAACTCACAAGTGAGTGTAGAATAATTAAACAACCAAATATATAAATACAATTACAAAATTTGTTCAGCATGGTTATGGAGTTTTTTTTACTTCAGTAATCACTTTATCTACCTGTTCAGTTTTGGAGTTATTGACAGCAGTTTGAGTAGAGTTTACAATATTTTCTTGCTTAGCTATTTTTTTCTCCAATCTTGTTTTACCCCTATCGCTTCCATTATAATTTTCAAGTTGAGTTTTTAGAGTGCCGAGTTTACTTTGTTCTGTGTTTAGTTTAAAGGAAAGTCCAACATAACGCAAAGCCGCTGATTTATCTGCATCGCCAAAAGTTGTATTTTGAAGAATCTTCATTGCAACTCCTCCGTCAAAAGCCATTAGTGCGTCCATCTTTGGTTCCATACCATAAGCTCTTTCTTCCGCATTAATTTTAAAATAATTCAATCCTGCAAAAAGATAATCAAATCCGTAGCCAATATACCAACCAATTGCACGACCAATAAAATTACCTACCTCATTCCTATGCTTGTGTTCATGTACAATTGTTCTTGCCCATTCATCATCAGTATCATCAGTATAAGCATGGTCATATCGTACAGTCTTATATAAAGTTATTGCACCAAAATCAAATGAAACTTCTTTCATTTAGTTTTCTCCATGCGATTTATTTTGTAATCAAAGGCTGCATTCATTAATGACATCATAGGTTTTGTCAAGCGACCCTTTTCCGTTATCATATATTTTGGTTCAAGCCCATCTAAATCCATTGCTATGATTGGCATATTCCCCGCAAATTGATACGGTGTATAATAAGGAAAAGTATATGTAAGTGGGTCTACAGAAATGAAGCGACCTAATCTTGTATCATACATCCTCATTCCATAATCTTGAAAATTTCCAGTTCCCATTACCTCATTGTCATTTTCTTTTCCGTTAAATCCAAACCTATATTTATCACTAAGAGCAGGCTCGCTCCAGCTCCTCCATGGCAGCGGGGCCCCGAACGGATGATAGTCTGTTGCCTGTACCAAAGTTGCTTTATATCTATCGAAAGTGGTCACTGTTATTGTCACACCGCCAACTACTGTCGAGGTTGTTGTGCATTCCGTCTTCCACTGGTCGGAAATTACCGCAAGCACGTTGCCTAAGTGGTTAGCCTTCTCGTGAGAATTTTTCCCGTAGCGGTTTTTTTCGATATGTGTGTTTGCTCTCAAATCTTTTGTTTCTCGTGTCAAATGTAAAACAAATCTGTGAATTTATTGGGCCTGTTTGCGTATCTTTGAGAGGTGAAAAGACAAAAGGACAGAGAGCTTGATTTCGAGATCGACAAACTAACGAACTCAATTGAGAATTCGCTTACGGGAGAGGTTTTCGAGACCGAGGTCACACGGCTATGGCACAAGGACAGCAAACAAATAAAGAAGCAGGACTGGGGCTTTGACTGGCACAAAGAATTGAAAGACACAGCCAGTGAAATATACAAACTTACAACCTTGAACAACCCGATGGTTATCCACGGGCTTATATGCTTCACAGACAAGCACGACCATGTTTTCATGCCCCTGATAGAGGGTGCCAGGTTCAACAAAGGGAAACATAAACTATACAGAGGCGTGGCCGGCAACCTGGTTGCTTTTGGCTGTAAGGTGTCTTTTGAAAAAGGCTATGACGGTGTGGTTTCCTTCATTGCCAAATCGCAGCTTGTAGAACATTACCACAAAACCTTGGGTGCAAAACAGTTCGGCGGCGGCAACCGAATGTTCATCGACACCAAAGAAGCCTATACATTAATAAAACAGTATTTTAAAAACTTCAATTATGATAAACCCTAAAAAAATGGACGACCAAGATTTCGTTTTCGTGAACAAGCCATTGACAGAAAAAGAAGAAAAAGAATTTAGTAATTTTCTCAAGCAACGAAAAGCGAGATTGAGAGAGAAAACAGCACAGGCAAAAAAAGCATCGGCATAAGATTCCCTCTATGAAAGCAAAAGAACCTGACCCCTTAAAATATATGCAGAGCTACCACACAGCCGTTAAAGACCTGGTGAGGAACAAAAAATGCCCCAAGAGGATACTAAAACTTGTCCCGCGGACAAATATATACAGGTGGAAGAATGAGCAACAGGATAAATATATACATTATTCCATCCTGAACAATCTCAACACCGTTGCACACGCATATACTGTTACGCCGGGATTATTGTTCTCAATCGCAAGGCTTATACTTTTGCTGAACAAGATAAAAAACAACGCAGAAACCTCTGTCAATATATACAAGGAAGAAATCGTACATGCCTTGATGAAAAACGCTCTGCCGCTCACCCTTGCTGTAAAATGCCTTGGGATAAGCGTGGCCACTTTCTACCAGTGGAAAAGGGAGGTGCTGCTGCCAGGGCTTAGACAGTGCAGTGATTTGTAGTACCTTTATTGGGATGAGAATCCTTGTTTAAAGGCTTCTCGCAAATATATAAATAAAAAATGAGAAGCAAATACTTCTCATTTTTATAGCAAATACAAGTTTTAATAATCTGAAAAACTGGGTCTTGTGTTTTCCAAAAAGTGGGCAGGTGCAATTTGGCACACAACCCTATATTGTTATAAATGATTTTATATAGATATTCTTTGCAGTAGGTTTATTATTGCAAATTTCTAGTAGTTCGTCCACCTTACTTTTATGCTCTTGTTCATCAAAAAGGTAAAGATAAAAATAAGGCACTAAACTTTCTCCATCTCCATATTTTCTTAACAATTCCTTACAGTCATGTTCGGAAAAAGCAGCCATAAAAAGCCTATAAGGGAAATATCGTTTCCAGAAATTTAATTCCAGATTATTGGGATATTTACTTAAACCTTTGTCAAGAATTTTTATAAATTTCTCGCCACCTATAATGCTCCATTCATCCGAAATGTTATTAGGAATATTAAATTCAAATTGTTCAGATGCAAAAGCCCAATATAGAAATGCTAAATTTGTATAGCATTCTACGTCTGGAAACTCGTTGGTATTTATTTCATTTTCATAATCTTCAACAGCTTCCAAATACTGCTTATTGATATCTTTAATTAATCCCATATTTTTCATAATTTATTTAGGAATAGCATTTATCCCTGCGTTAATAATTGTACCATTATATGTCTGAACCCAAACTTGCTGCCCCTTGCTATAAGTTTTAGCATATCCTTGAAATCCTCCTGATGTTTTTTGAAAATTTGTCAAAACATTACGATTAACATTTGCTGCATCATTTGCCACATTCTCAAATAATTGTACATACCTATTTTGTGAAGCAATAGTTGTCGGATTAACATGGCCTGCTGCATTTCTAAAAACATGACCTAAAACATCTTTCGATCTAGATAAAGTAATAACACCTTTAACCGGTCCGCCCACTAAATCGGGAGTACCTGTGTATGGAGCAGGTCCGATATAAGTCCCATCGGATTCATATTTATTTCCACCTGCAACTCCACCAGAGAGAAGCCATCCAACCTGACCTAAAAAACTATTGAAGGCATCTGTAGAACCATCATTTGCAGCTGGGGGTGGTTGGAAATTTGCAGGAGGGTTATTAGTATTTATTGGCTCATCCTTGGCATAGGGTTTTACAGGAGAAATTGCATAGTCCTTACCTTTTGAAGGACTAGCTGACCCAGTTGTCGCCGTTCTCCAAGAACGGTGACTCTTTATAGAAAGAAGGGTTTGCAACCCGGCACACGAAGCACGCTTCCTCATCATTCCAGAAACTTTATTTTCAGCAGGCCTTTCCCGCCCGTGTGAACAACCGTAATGGTAAGGAAATATATCTGGTCTTCGTGGCGTATGGAACGGCGTAAACTCATGGCTGTGCAAATATATACAATTTGTATCCGCAGTTCACTTTTTTTTATCGCCGTTCAGGAGAACGGCCTTTATATATAGTCACCGTTCTTGGAGAACGGCGACAACTTGATAATCTGTAACACTACCCTGAAAATACTTGACCCTTGCTGTGGCAATGGGGGTGCACAACCACCGTTACCAATATAATTTTATTTTCCCAAGTTTATAAATATGTTTTGCATCAACGTATTTTGTAAATTCTAAAACTATAGTATCTTTTGGTAATTTACAAATTAAGGTTGAATAATTCATATATTCATACCCTCCTTCTCTAGAATTACCTAAGTCAGCCAAATCTTTATAATACAAATTTGTAGGCCCATTTAGATATTTACTATTTAAATCACAATTTCCTTGAGCAGTATCAATAAAATGAAATAATGATAAAAAACCATACTTATTATGAATTACCCTCTTACTTAACCAAAAATCAACACTATCTAGTATCCCTAAAGAGTCTGATAATATTTCCTTATGTAATTTCTTATTTATTATCAATATCCCTTTCTCTTCTGCTTCTTTTGAGGAATATGCATCGTCTGACCAATTAGAATAAAAATAAAAATGATGCCCATTTCTATCAGTATGTCCAATAAGAATTGAAATTCCCCAATAAAGAATAGGAATTATAATAAAACAAAGCAATATTTTTTTCATGGTTACCGATATCGTTTATTAGGATTAGCTTTTTCTTTCGTATTACATAGGTTTTCTGACAGGACCACTGCCTCTAGGTGGATAAACCCCATCATCCATGGTTGAAGGTCGTATATCTACCGGTATGGGGGTTTTATCTCCCTCAGTTGATGTTCTTTTTATTTCACCATCAACATCTATTCCTCCAGGATTATTTTTCTTTATTTGATTATATATAGGTACTGGCATAAAATTAACTGTAGGGTACTGTGTTCCAGAATGCATATCGACTTCTCCATTTTTTAAACCTGCAGCATTTAATGCAACTTTAGGCACGTCTGTGCATACTTCGCGAACTGGAACTAAACCACCAAAAACACCATACGTTGCAGCTGAAAGATAAGTATTCACTTTTTCATTGACTATTTTATCTGTTTCAGGTAAAGTGGTTATTTTATATCCCATTTCAAATCTTTGTATAACTTTCCCATCAGCTGTCTTATGTGAACTTTCAAAACCTTTTCCATCATCATAATTATCTTTGTATGTATTATGTTCTGAGTTAGCGAATTCTTTTAAAGACCCGAATTTCTTACTAATCGTTTTCCCATCAGTTTCATCAGTTTTATGACCATCAAAAGAGTAATAATTCCAGCCTTCTTTATCATTTCCAACAAGTAAAGCTTGATGCCCAGTAGGATGAGAACCTTGTGGGTCAGCTTTAGTTGGTGGAGCACATAAAACGATAATATCCCTGCCATCCCCATCTTTAGAATAAATGGGAGAATTATCTACATAGTTATAAGGACTTAGACTAGGGTATTTTTTCATTAATGGGTCTAAACTCATCCATCTCCCCAACCTGCTATCATATATCCTCGCACCAAAATCTATATCATTACCTTCACCGCTTACCTCGTCCATTTTCTCCTTGCCGTTGAACCCGAACTTGTAAGCCGCACTAAGGCTCGG
>JANYDJ010000175.1 GCA_025363675.1 Flavobacteriaceae bacterium
TTTATGCCTTTGCAATAGCAGTATTCTCAATTAAATTTTAATCTGTGTTTTTTGAGATGCTGCTATTCTGGGGTATAATATATATCACCCCTTCAGGGTTTTGGTTTGGGGTACACTTTCTTATAGAATAGTGTCACCCCTTTGGGGCTATTCATAATTATTAACCCCAACGGGGTGGCACTATTCTACTGCAAAAAACGAAACCCAGAAGGGGTGATATATATATTACCCCAGAATAGCAGCATCTCAAAAAACACAGATTAAAATTTAATTGAGAATACTGCTATTGCAAAGGCATAAAACTATTTCTTTTTTCTATCAGTCATTATATTAACAGCAATGGAGCGTTGGCTCACTACATTATTTTTGCTCACGGCTTCTAGCTCGTATTTATAATTTGTATTATATTCCATGCTTGTAAAAGTATATTTTCTGGCCTCTGCTTTCAAGATGGTTTCATCTAGCAATAATTTACCATTCTCATACAATCTAAATCCTTTCAAATCAGCAGGGGCAGTGTATTTCCATTCAATTGCTATTTGATTGCTGTCCACTTTAAAGGGCCATATATTTACATTGGGCATCACACTGCTTGGCGAAGTTACTATAATAGTTTGCGATAACTTGCTTTCATCTTCCAGTTCGCTAATTCCTGTTATACTAAAATGATAATCGGCAGCGTCGAAATTTGTGACAGGAAATTTATATTCATTTTCTGTTAGCAACGGAATATCGCCCTGCCAGCTAAGTTTTGTGGAAGGAGGGAAACTTGCATAAATGCGATATCCTTTGGTGAAACGATCAGCGTTTTTGTCCCATTTTAAATATATATAACGTTTGTCGCCTTGGGTTACAAATTCGCCACGCAAGCCCTGTGGAATAGCGGGTTTCAAAACCGGTCTATAATACATCAATACTTCTTTTCCTATTATTTCTTGCATTGATTGGTCATTGTTGGGAATAGTTTTTATGCGGTAAAAATGGTAGTTATTATATAGTTTATTGGTTACATCTTTATAAGTTCTTTGGTTTGAATTTATAAGCGAACTAATATCTGTGTATTCTCCGTTTAAATTGGGTTTACGTTGTATAATAAAACCTTTTATATAGCTTTCTTTGGTACTGTCGAAAGTCCATGAAAGTCCCAATCCATCACCATCTGTAGCTTTTTTATTTTCTGAAATACTGGAAGGTAAAATAGTGCCCGCATAGTTATTGGGATTATAAGTCTGTTCTGTTTTTTCTCCTTCGGTTCCAAAAATACTAACAGGAGCCAATGAATATATATAACTCGCACCTTTCTCTATTTTCTCATCTAAATAATAGGGTTCCTTTGTTTTGCCAATGGTGGTAAACCATATAGGTGTTTGATTAAGTTTTTCCCAATTACCACCCACTTTTTTCTTATATATATTTACACCCTGATAGTTTGATTTATTTGCAATATCCATATTTATTTGATAATATATATTTACTACAGTTTTTAATAAATTGGGTTTGAACTTTAGGGTATAATTTATATTAGATAATGATGATTTTCCTGAAGCAAAAGTATAACTGGCCAAAGGCTTATCGGCACTAATACCGTGAAAGAACAAGCCATATTCTACATCGCCATTGGGTACGTCTCTGTCCGTTAATCCAAATCCATTGAGCATGGCCAAATCGAAATCATTCACAAATAAAAACGTAAGAGATAGCATGGCAGCACTGTCTGTTTTTAGTTTCTTCAAATAATCAGTTGATGATACAGTTTTATATTTTCCTGAGCCTAAAATCGTGCTCAATTTTCGCTTTAATTTATTGAGTCCACTTTCGTCACTATCAGCATATGATAAATCTTTTTCCATTGTAAGAGATGGAATAATTTCGGAAGTATTCACTGTTTTCCATTCTCCATTTCCCACTCGTTTTTTTACATCAACCCCTATGGCAGCGGGATTCCACTTGTATATAAACCACATAAGTTTTACATTTTTGCCATCGTATTCGCCCATTAGTTTGTAAAAGTTTTGGGCAGTAGAAGTATTATATATAATAATGACGAGAATACTAATTATAATTTTTTTCATGGTTATATTTTTTTAATTTTCTGATGATAAATTTCTATATATTATTAAAATGATGCATTTACAGCAAAGTCTACTGAGCTAAAGCAGTTCCAGTTGTCGCTGCTAAATATATTAACACTAGTAGGCACACATACTTGGAAAGGCAGTCCTATATTTAAATTACCATTCACATTCACGTTACCACCACTATATGATACAGCTCCACTCATACTTGCATTAATTCCCATACTGCCATCGCCTATCAAGGTGCTCCAACTTAAGTTTCCACCGGCTGCTAGGTTCACATTAAATGCTCCAGACAATCCACTTTGGTTAATAGCTACATTTATTCCAGCATCCATACTCAAGTTTGCTGCAGCGGTGAAAGATTGACCGAACACACTTGTTGATATACTTTTATTGAATCCAATTTTAGCATTTCCTCCCAGCGTTCCGGTCATACTTGTGGGCGATGCCATGGTGCCATTCATTATAATAGTTCCATCGGTAAGTGCTACCAATCCATTAAATGCCGAACCACCCATTTTTTGTCCGTCTACATTCCAGTTGCCACCTCCAAAGAAGAATCCAACTTTCACATTATTGGTGCTTAGTATCCAACCCGATGAGGGTAGTTTTAAGTTAACAGTAACAGAT
>JANYDJ010000189.1 GCA_025363675.1 Flavobacteriaceae bacterium
CGCCAACCACTTCTGCCCGTGCTTGGTGTCCCCACCAATCACTCCACCACCACCACCCCAAATGAAAACTTGTTAACTGTTCACTGCCAACTCCCAACTAATTTCGCAGCCACACTCCATGCAATTCTCCCAAATAATAGGTCACACCAAGCTCAAGCAAAAAATGGCTACCACCATTGCCGAGGGGCGTATTGCCCATGCCCAATTGTTTGTAGGTGCCGAGGGCACTGGGGCTTTACCGTTGGCTTTGGCTTATGCAGCATTGGTAAATTGTGAGAATCCGTCGGCTAATGATTCCTGCGGCGTGTGCAACTCCTGCAACAAAATAAACAAACTTATCCATAGCGATCTGCACTTCACCTTCCCCACCGTGGGCAAAGATGTGGTAAGCAGCGACCTTATGGAGCCTTGGCGTGAATCAATTTCCGAAAACCCCTATATGGGCTACCGCGATTGGGTTTTAAAAATAGGAGCCGAGGGCAAACAAGGAAACATAAACAGCAAAGAAACTGCTGATATATTCCGCAGGCTCAGTTTGAAAGCCTTGGAAGGCAAGTTCAAGATACAAATTATTTGGGGTGTAGAATACCTGAAAGAGCAGGGCAATAAGCTACTTAAAATATTGGAAGAACCACCCAAAGGCACCTTGTTTATATTAATTTGCGAAGACCCTAACCAAGTATTGCCCACCATACTTTCTCGTGCCCAATTAGTGCAAATCCCACCTATCGATTATAATAGTATTACCACTGCATTAATGGCTGAGGGGGTTGAGGAGCAGGTTGCCAAACAAACAGCCTCACTAAGCAGTGGCAGCTGGCTACTGGCCCAGTCATTATCTCAAAACTCAAGCAACGATTTATTTACCTACCTCAAAGATTTTCTAAACCTCTCCCTGTTCGATAGCAAAGTACCAGAACGCATTCGTTTAATAGATAGTTTATCGCAGTGGGGTCGCGAGCCGCTTAAGCTTTTTCTTAGCTACCTTATTGATATGCTACACAAAGCCGAGCATATTGCTTTTCAAACCAATCTGGCTAAAACAGCCTTTCCCGATGAAAATGCTTTCTTAGATAAATTGGCCAAGATGCTTACCCCGTATAAGACTGAGCTCATTTTTAAAAAAGCAAATGATGCCATCATGCAGATTGAAAGAAATGGCAATGCCAAATTAGTGCTGTTTAATTTATCTTTGTCGGTTAGAAATGTGCTCTCTAATTAGCAATTAGACACATACAAAATTGATTATAAATATTTTAAAACTATAAATTTTTTAAAAGATGGGATGTAGTAGTTGTGGAAGCGGTGGCTGTAGCACCGGAAGTTGCGGCACAGGTTGCGGCAGCAAAAATGGAAGTACCAGTGCAGGCTGTAATAAGTTAAATGTATATGATTGGCTCGGCGGCATGCAATTACCCCCCGGCCATAAACCCTTCAATATTGTGGAAGTCCGCTTTAAGGGAGGCCGCAAAGAATTTTTTCGTAACAACAACAATATCGAACTCTATATGGGCGACCCCGTAATAGTGGATGCCGATAATGGTTTTGATATTGGCCATGTGTCCCTAAAAGGCGAATTGGTAAAGCTGCAATTAAAAAAATACAATATTGCCGAGACCGATAATCGCTTGAAAGTGATTCAACGATTACCCAAAGAAAATGAGGTTGTTCGCTATAAGGAGATTAAAGCCGAAGAGCCCGGCATGCTACAACGTGCCCGCACCGTGGCTTTGCAAATGGGCCTGCAAATGAAACTGAGCGATATCGAACTTCAGGGCGATAGAAAAAAAGTAATATTCTTTTATACAGCCGAAGACCGTGTCGATTTTAGAGAACTCATTAAGAAATATGCTGATGAATTCCGCACCAGAATAGAGATGCGTCAGATAGGTTACCGCCAAGAAGCATCCAGACTTGGAGGAATTGGCAGTTGCGGTCGTGAACTTTGTTGCTCCACTTGGCTAACTGATTTTAAATTGGTAACAACCGGTGCTGCTCGCTATCAAAACCTCTCTATGAATCCATTGAAACTGCAAGGCCAGTGCGGTAAACTTAAATGCTGCCTAAACTACGAACTCGATACCTATTTAGAAGCCTGGGATAATTTCCCACCAAATATAGAAAAGCTGAAACTGCAAACCCAGCAAGGCGTTGCCTTCCTACAAAAAACAGATATACTAAAACAAATGATGTGGTTTGCTTATGTGCGTGAAGGTGTGGGTAGCGAATGGGTAGCACTGGGCGTAGAAGAAGTAAAGAAAGTAATAGAACTTAACAAAGCCGGACAAAACCCTGAAACACTTGGGGTAAAAGACAAGAGCAACGAACCCGAAATTATAAAAACCCTTACCGAAGACATGGAAGGCAGCCTTACCCGTTTGGATAATAAAGGCAAACGTGGCGGAGGGGGAAATCGCAGAAACAATAATAATAATAGAGGCGGAGGGAATTCTGGAGGAGGAAATCGCAATAAAGGTGGCGGTGGTAACCCTCCTGCTGGAGGAAACAACCCCAACAGAGGCGGAGGAACCAATCCTAATAAAGGTGACGGAGGAAATCCGAATGCTAATACCAACAAACCCGCTTAATTATAATTATAACACCCATAAAAAAACGCCGATATATAATATACCGGCGTTTTTTATTTATATAATTTCGATTATTTCACTGTGTCCATGTGGCACATCAAATCTAAAACCTTGTTGCTATAGCCCATCTCATTATCATACCATGATACTATTTTAACAAAGTTTCCATTAAGCATAATACTGGCATCAGCATCAAATATAGAAGTACGGGTATCGCCAAGGAAATCATTAGATACAACTGCATCTTCAGTATATCCCAAAATTCCTTTCATTTCACCTGCAGCAGCAGCTTTCATAGCAGCTTTAATATCGTCCATGGTGCAGCTCTTTTCTATGCGACAGGTTAAGTCAACCACGCTCACATCGGGAGTTGGCACACGGAAACTCATACCCGTTAATTTGCCTTTTAATTCAGGTATAACCAATCCTACTGCTTTTGCAGCACCAGTTGATGAAGGTATGATGTTTTGGTAAGCACCACGTCCGCCACGCCAGTCTTTTACACTTGGGCTATCCACAGTTTTTTGTGTTGCGGTAACTGCATGCACGGTGGTCATTAAACCTTCAATAATGGTATAGTTATCGTTCATTACTTTGGCAATAGGAGCCAAGCAGTTGGTAGTACACGATGCGTTAGAAACCACATCCATACTAGCTTCGTACGATTTATGATTAACACCCATTACAAAAGTTGGCGTATCATCCTTAGCAGGAGCAGACATGATTACACGCTTGGCACCAGCTTTAATATGCAAAGCAGCTTTATCTTTTTCCAAAAACAAGCCGGTCGATTCAACAATATATTCAGCACCTATTTCGTTCCATTTCAAATTTGCAGGATCTTTTTCAGCAGTTACACGGATAGTTTTTCCGTTTACCACCAAATTGCCATTAGCAACTGAAACTTCGCCCTTAAATACGCCGTGTGTTGAGTCGTACTTAAGCATATATGCCATGTAATCAGGGTCTATCAAGTCATTGATTCCCACAATTTCTACCTGAGGGTTGTTCATAGCAGCCCTGAAAACTAATCGGCCAATACGGCCAAATCCGTTGATTCCAACTTTCATGTTATTGATTTTTAGTTAATTATTAAAAATGATCTATCGGTGCAAAAGTACCCTAAAAAAAATTCTAAGGAAAGTATTATTTGCAATTATCAAAAAAAAATCTACCTTTGCAGCCCGATAAAATAAAATTGGCCCGTTCGTCTATCGGTTAGGACACCAGGTTTTCATCCTGGTAAGAGGGGTTCGACTCCCCTACGGGCTACTAAAGGACAAGTTATAAATTAAATAGCTTGTCCTTTTTTATTAAGCATTAAATAATGTCGAATATAGTTTTACGTGCAATAACAGGTACTTTCTTTGTGTCCCTAATGGTGGCTTCCACGCAGTTGCCTTGGTTGTTTGATATATTGTGTTTGGTCTTTCCTGCGTTATGTGTGTGGGAATTGATGCGGATGTTCAGGTATAAAATCTGGGTATCCATATTTGTAATTACTGGCATTTCTACAATTATGAGTATACGATTGGGATATATAGAACCCATTTCAAACTATGATTTCACTCCGCTCATATTTATTATATTTATTTTAGCAGCCCAAAAGAAAAGTGAAAAAATATCTACATTAACTTTAGTAGGTATAATATATATACTCGCCAGTTTTTTATTTTATCAGAAACTAATGCATATTGAAATAATAAACTCCAAATACAATGCTACTGCCTGCTTCGATAACACATTTATATTATGTATGCTCATCTTTATATGGACCAATGATTCTTTTGCCTACCTTATCGGCAGAAAAATTGGTAAAACACCTTTGTCAAGTATATCGCCCAAGAAAACCATTGAAGGAACTTTGGGCGGACTGGTATGCACTATAGGAGTCGCATTTTTACTCAAATATATATATATAATTCCTGAAGGAAACTGGTTTTACGTATGGGCTTTGCTCGTTAGTCTCTCAGCCACCGTAGGCGATTTGTTGGAGTCGAAAGTGAAACGGATTGCGGGAGTGAAAGATTCTGGAAATTTATTACCCGGCCATGGTGGTTTCTTGGATAGGCTTGATGCGATGCTATTTTGTAGTATTATATCCTATCTGTTCTTCAAGTTTGTGCCTTTATTCTGAATAACTTTAAGAAAATGAAGTTGGATTTGTTGGTAATTTTGCCGCGTGTTTCCAACCGTTGTGGTTGGTGAGGACACCAACCACTGACAGACTGATATCGATGGTTGGTGTCCCCACCAACCACGAGCAGACCACCAACTACTAACTACAATTATGGACGTAAAAATAAAAAGAGCATTAATTTCAGTTTATTATAAAGCTGGGCTTGAGCCAATCGTAAAAAAACTACATGAGTTGGGCGTGGAAATATGCAGTACTGGCGGTACCCAAACATTTGTGGAAGCTATGGGAATTCCGGTTACTATGGTGGAAACACTTACGGGTTATCCTTCCATTCTAGGCGGACGTGTGAAGACTTTACACCCTGGCGTGTTTGGTGGAATATTGGGCAGACGTGATAATGAAAC
>JANYDJ010000195.1 GCA_025363675.1 Flavobacteriaceae bacterium
ACATGGTTGCTTGATGTGCCGGCACTATCGCATGTTATATCTAAATTAAAATGCATAACATAATGATGTAGGATAGCTTCTGCCATGGGCGAACGGCAAATATTGCCAAGACATACAAATAATACTTTGTTCATTTTAAAATATCTCGTAAAATTTGGTGAGAAATCAATTTTTTTTTGTTCAGAATATGAAACTGGAAATAATCAACCAAGCCATCCAAAGCTTCCATACGGGTTTGATAAGCTTGGCTTATTTCTTCCTGTTGCTCCAAATTGCTGTTGAGTAAATTATATATATATCGACTGGCATTTACCGATAATTGAAGATGCTCCTTTTTAACAATATTGGTGAATATTCCATCAAATACATCTAACATCAGCAGTTCATCTTCCTGCCACCCTCCCTTGGGTTTAAAGCCCATAAAAACTGCCAACCTTATTAAAAAATAACAAGGCAAATTGGCTATATTTTTAACACCATTTATATATATAATAGTATTTTCTAAATAGTCGAACAAGTGTTGATCTACGTGTTCTTTATATAATGTTTTTTGTAATACTTCACTCATAAATATAGATAAAGCATTTTTATTTATTTCTCCGTGAAGCCCCATCAATAATGGACTACAATGCAGTTCTTTAAGAATGAGTAATTGTTGGTTGGGCTTATTGTCAAATACAATATCTACTAAGTTAAGCGGCATTACATGGCTACTTTTTATCGCACCCTTTCCCCTCCGCAAGCCTTTCATCATAAAACCCAACAAACCATGTTCACGCGTAAATATATTGCACACCACACTCGTCTCGCTATAGTTAACATGGCTGATGATAATACCTCGAGATTTTTCGGTTGCCATTATTTTAGTATCATGTAGCTAGTATCAGGTATCAAGTAAAAAACTATATCTTTTAGGATTAGCATTCAAACACTATTACAATTGCGTGTACCAAATACTTACTACTTGATACTAGTTACTTGATACTTTTTTTAAGCTACTTTCACTCACAATATAATCGGGTCTGTTTTTGGTTTGCATAAATAGTTTGCCCAAGTATTCGCCAATAATTCCCAATATAATAAGTTGTAGACCGCCTATAAAAAGTACACTTACAAGTAGTGAGGTCCATCCATCGACCACGCCTGTTTTAAAAAAATAATTGTATATAGCATACAATGCATATATAAAACTACACAACGAAATTACTAAACCCAACACTATAGAAATATATAATGGTTTTACACTAAAAGAAGTAATCCCATTTAATGCAAACAAAAACATTTTTCTAAAAGTGTACTTGGTAACTCCTGAGTGACGTGCTTCGGGTTTGTAGGCAATTTTATGCTTTTTAAAACCCATCCACACAATAAAACCACGAATAAATAAATTGCTTTCTCCCGTTCGGTTTATAATATTGGCAACTTTTCTGTCCAATAATCTGAAATCGGCAGTGCCTTCTTCCATTTCTATATCGGCCAATCGGCTGGTTAGTTTATAAAAGAATGATGAGGTGCTGCGTTTAAATATTCCTACATCTTTTGTATCGAGTCTTTGGGTATATACTATATCATAACCTTCTTCCCATTTCTCAATTAATTGTGGTATCATATAAGGAGGATGTTGCATATCCGCATCCATTGATATTACTGCATCTCCGTTGGCATAAGCCAATCCGCACCTTAGGGCTTTTTGATGACCAAAATTTCTAGAAAAACTGAGGTAATGTATTTTGCTATTTTGTTGGTTTAGCTTCTTTAAATTTTCCAACGTACCATCACTACTTCCATCATCTACAAATATTAATTCATAATCATATTTTCCTTCTAGTTGTTCTACTACTTTATTAGCAAGCAGTACCACATTATCTTGTTCATTATAAGAAGGAATTACAACCGATATTAATTTCATGTATTATATATAAATAGTTTATGTAAACAGCGATATAAAATATTACTTAAGTCCCCACAATAACCCCAAATTTACCCCAGCCGAACTAAGGAAGGACTTGACGGTTTCTTTCGAATACTCGCTAATGGTTCTTTGGTAATTGGGTTCTATTTTAAAATAGAGATTACTGATTAATCTATAATCTAAGCCCACCCCAAAAGCCATACTATAATATATTTGATTGCTCAATGCATTGCTTATTCCTTTTTTATTGGAAGTAAGCGTACCGGTATTATAAGCTGTGGCAACTGTTTGAGCCGCATTTAACAATACGCCACCCATAACCCCTGCATTAATGTAAAACAACCTTCTGCCCGAGGGTAAATTAATTCGCAACTTTACGGGAACTACAGCATAATCATAAGTGAACAAATTTTTTATTTGTGCTTGGCTTGTGGTTGAATCACTGCTCCACCCCTTTCGAGTATAATTAATACCTGTTTCAATACTAATAGGTCCAAATAATTGGCGGCGATAGGTGAGCCCTGAGGTAAAGCCCATTATTGCATTTTGTGGATGGGTCTGAACATCATTAAACAGCTTATTTGCCGAGTCGGTGCTCAACAATGAACGATAGGCATAATCAGGCGAAAAGGTGATACCGATAGCAGATTTATAACCTTTGTGTTGTGCAAATAAATTACTATATACTAGTAAATTTAATGCCAGTATGAATATATTTTTTTTCATTTAAAATACTATTTATATATAAAATTAATGAGCCATTTCCTTTTTTCTATTGGCCATCAGTTGTTCTATTTCTTCAATTTGTTTGGGTATTTGAGGCATCAAATCTACACAACCTGTTTCAGTTATCAAAACATTGTTTTCTATACGCACTCCAATTCCTTCTTCGGCTATATATATTCCAGGTTCTACAGTAAACACATTACCTACCTCCATTTTCTCCCAACGCAAGCCCGAATCGTGCACATCCAAACCTAAATGATGTGAGATGCCATGCACACAATATTTCTTGTAAGCCAAAGGATTTCTAGCTACCTCATCACTTTTTAGTAACCCAAGTTTAACACACTCTGCAGAAATATGTTTACCGAATTCTATATGATATTCTTGTAATACAGTACCTGGTTTTAAATATAATTGCATCGCAGTTTCTTGTAAACGTAAAACTGCTTCATAAACTTCTTTTTGTCTTTTACTAAATTTACCATTTACAGGAATACAACGGGTAAGATCACTATTATAGTTTGCATATTCGCAACCTGTATCAACCAATAATAAATCTCCATCTTTACAGGGTCTGTTATTTTCGATATAATGCAACACGCAAGCACTGCTGCCCGATGCTATAATAGGATGGAAAGCATGACCTGTTCCTGCATTTCTAATATATTCATGTATTAATTCTGCTTCTACTTCGTACTCCATCACACCGGGTTTTACAAAGTTTAATAACCTGCGGAATCCTTTATTCGCAATTTCTATCGCAAGCTTTAATTGCTCTATTTCGATGGCAGATTTAACTGCTCGCAAACGATGCATGACAGGTGCTGCACGATGGTATTTGTGCAAAGGATATTGTGCCATAATATCTTTTGCCAAACGTTGCTGTTGATCGGCTACTCGCAATGATGCACGGTCATGTTCATTCAAATTCATATATACATTTTCGGCCAATACAATAGCTGGATGCAATTGTTGTTTGAATACATGGTTCCAATGTATTATATTAATTCCTGAGGTGTGGTGTGCTTCGTCTTTGGTATATTTATGTCCTTCCCACACTTCTATTGTTTCATTGGTTTCACGCAAGTATAATACTTCTCTAAAATCTGGATTGGGACAATCGGGAAATAAAATGAGCATGGTCTCTTCTTGGTCGATACCTGTGAGCCAAAGCAAATCACTGTTCTGTTTCCAATTGTGCGTAGCATCGGCATTGCGTGGCATTTCATCGTTGCTGGTAAAGATGGCAATAGAACCTGGCAGCATTTTAGAGCAAAACTTTCTGCGGTTTTCTATATAAAACTCTGGGGGTAAAGAAGAATATTTCATTATTTTATTTTTTAGTCGTTAGTGGTTAGTCAATAGTCGTTAGTCGTGCTGTTGCCGAATGGCACTAACAACTATTGACTAACGACTGTTTATTATAAAGCTCCTTTCACGATATCGACAAAGCTACGTGACTGGAGTGCGGCACCGCCTACCAATCCTCCATCAATATCTGTTTGTGAGAATAGTTCTTTTGCATTATCGGGTTTTACACTTCCACCATATAATATTCTAATTTGTGAAGCAATATCATTACCATATTTTTCAGTCAATAAACTTCTGATAAATGCATGTACTTCTTGTGCTTGTGCGGTACTTGCTGTTACGCCTGTACCTATTGCCCACACTGGCTCGTAAGCAATTACACATTTCAAAATCTGTTCATTGTTCAAATGAAATAATCCTTCTTTCACTTGCGAACCTATAATATCAAAATGTTTTTCGGCATTGCGTTCTTCTAAAGTTTCGCCGCAACAATATATAGGTAATAAATTATTGGCTAAAATAGCATCTACTTTTTTGGCAAGTATGGCATTGGTTTCGTTATTATATAAACGACGTTCGCTATGCCCGGCCAAGCAATATTTACAGCCTGCGGCAGCTATCATACTAGCCGAAATTTCGCCAGTATATGCACCTGAATTTTCTGTATGGCAATTTTGAGCTCCGGTACTAACTTTAGTACTGCCTTGGGTAAGTTGGCTAATAGCATTTAAATGTATATATGTAGGTATTAAAACTACCTCTACATTGCCATTAATTTCATCATTTACCATTCCGGTAATTTCACTAGTTAATTCTAAACCTTCATGGAAATTTTTGTTCATTTTCCAGTTTCCTGCTACAATTTTAGTTCTCATTTTTTATTATATTATAATGTTTTATTTTTCTAGTTCTGTTAATAATAAATGAAGTTCAGAAGTTGAAACAGTGTCACTATATTTCTTCTTTTTTAGTCCTTCATATAATACTTTATCTCCTGTCCAAAGTATTGCTTTTAAATGTTTTGTAAGAGCCACAAATGGTGTGTCTTTAGGGTCAATATCTTCTAATAATAATTCAGTATATTCATATATATTCGATGGAATAAGTCCTTCGTGAATAAAAGTAATATTTTTTGTAATAAGTAATTCCAATTCTATCAATCTATCCAATTCTAGCTTCGTTCTATTAAGCAATTTGACTCTATGTTTCAGTAATTCAATTTTAAGAAAATCACACGAATAAAAATTAAAATACTTACTTCCGGATATCAAAATTTTACCAATTTTACCCGTAGAATTTAATATCCCACTATACACTATATTAGTATCGACAACTATTTTTATCACCCTCAAATATTACTCTTTTATAAAACGTTTTCTATTCTTTGCCCACCAATCTTTGTTAACTTTATCAGCCAAACGATCTACTTCTTTCTGCGGCACATTTATTTTTGAAGTTAGCTCTTTATAGCGGGCATAATCAAGAAAATCTTGCAAATCATCTGTATTAATGTTTGCTGGTATTCTAATAATAATTTCTTTAGATGTTCTTTCTATTTGCATACTAGTATTTTTTGATTCAAAAATAGTGATAAAAGTTTAAGCCACAACACCCTCTTTCAATTTCTCCGCATTTTCATGCACTTGCAATTCATCCAGTACATCGTTAATATTTCCATCTACAAAGGAAGGGAGATTATACATCGTATATCCAATTCTATGATCGGTAACACGGCCTTGCGGATAATTATAGGTTCTAATTTTTGCACTGCGGTCGCCAGTGGATACCATGGTTTTACGTTTTTTGGAAATCTCGTCCAACCATTTTTGATATTCCACTTCATATATTCTTGCACGCAAAACTTTCAATGCTTTATCATAGTTTTTTATCTGCGATTTTTCATCTTGGCACTGTGCTACAATCCCTGTTGGAATATGCGTTAAACGAATGGCGGAATAAGTAGTATTCACACTCTGTCCGCCAGGTCCCGATGAGCAAAATGTATCTTTACGAATATCCGATTCTTTCACATCCACATCTATTTCATCTACTTGGGGAAGTACTACAACACTCACCGCAGAAGTGTGTATACGTCCCTGCGTTTCGGTAGCGGGCACACGCTGCACACGATGTACGCCCGATTCGTATTTCATTATTCCATAAGCATGGTCGCCAGTTACCTCAAAAGTAACTTTGCTATACCCGCCTGACGAACCATAATTGGTATCCATTACTTCGGCTTTAAATCCAGCAGTATCGCAGTAGCGTAGGTACATACGCAACAGGTCGCCTACAAATATGCATGCTTCATCGCCCCCGGTTCCTGCTCTTATTTCCATAATTGCATTCTTTTCATCAGTTGGGTCTTCGGGGATGAGCATATCACGCACTTTTTCTTCCAAAGGAATACGTTTGGCTTCTAGTTCTTCCAGCTCGGCCTTGGCCATATCGCGAAAATCTTGATCTTTTTCAGTAGCAAGAATTTGCTTGCTGCTTTCAATATTGTCAATCAAATTTTTATATTCGTGATAGGCGGTTACAAATTTTTCTAGGCTGCGATATTCTTTGTTCAACTGGGCAAAACGTTTCATATCCGACATCACATCAGGCTCCCCCAACAGACCTTCTACCTCTTGGCGGCGTTGAGCAATAGCTTCCAGTTTTTCTAACATAGTTGGTTGTTGTAAATAAATAAAGGTGCAAATTTACGATTTTGTTGCTGAGTGACCATAAAAGTTTGGAAGAAAATCTCAAAGGTTTTTTGCCTCTATACAACAGGAGTAACGAAACTGCTATTTGCGTCGCACGTGTTTAAAAAACACAGCGGCAATTTTTCTCTTATCATCATCCCTCATTTTTTTAATATAATATATTTTATAGGGCTTCGATTCGGCTTGCGATTCGTAATACTTAATTTTTAAATTGCGAGAATATATAATAGCAGCAAGTTCATCTTTTATAAATATTAAAACCATTCTTGTGCCCGGATGTATAACATCCACAGCATATTCATCAACTACATACGAAATGTAATTGCTGTCAATATTCCATTTATAATAATTATTATCTACTATATGTTTTTGCAAATCATTATATATATATTCCTTTTTTTGCTTGTTCAAAAACGTATGAAGTTTAAACTCAAGTGTGCTCTCGTTCAAAATTACAAAAGCATTAACAAAACCAAAAAGTTCTATCATAATTCTGCCGTTACTATCACTACGGGTAAATCTTTCGGGAGCTATAATTTGAAGGGTTCTACCTATTTCATTTCCTGTGCTGTCGTAAAATTTGGCATTGGCTTTAATGTTTTCATCACTTGCCATACTGTCGGCAAACCAAGCACAAACACGGATTTTTACTTTATTTTTAACCATGTTGGGTGAAGTTTCTATAAAGGTTCCACCTTTTAAATAAAAGATAGAACTGAACTGGGCCAGATCTTGTACTTCGCAGGGAAACCTCGTCACTTCTGCTTTTGCACAGAGAGAGATAAAACTAAAAAAGAAGACTATATATATAAATTTCTTCATGCCTTGGCGGTGAATTTTGAATTCAAATATACTAGAAATAAACCAAATACTACGAAGTAGCGAGTACGTCCCAAGTATGATCTCCCAAAAGCTTTACTTGTGCAATGTGCTTTTTGTAAGGAAACGAGTTACCCCATTCATTAGGCCCAATCATACTTAACAATTTGGTGTCATCCTTTTTTTCGTACAGGTGATAAATACCCATAATCTTTGGCGTGAAACGCATCTCGGCTTGATAAATTTGCTGCGATATTTCCACCCGCTCTTCTATCTTTTTCACCTGTTTCATAATCAGTTCGGCCTGTTGTCGTAATAAATCTATTTCTTGATTGGCATAATGATTCATTGCTTCCACCGCATTGGACGTAATTTTTCCTTTATCCTCAGGTTTAATAAGAGCCGATCCTACATGCACTGGAATGGGCGAAAGCGACTGATTGGGAATAGGTGTTTCTTCCATATAAATTCAACGGCAATATTGCACTAAATGTTTTACAAGATAAAAAAATATTCTGTAAGCCTGTGTATTATTTTTGCACTCCGCATGGATTATGAATTATTAAACAAACTACCCGTATGGTGTAAAAGAGAAGGTGTGGGTTTTGCCATTTTGTGTGGAGGCTCCCGTTCGGCCCCGCTTACCTTGAGCTTGAGCGGGTATAGTGAAATAAAATGTATTGCTGCCAATGATGAACGCTCGGCTGGTTTCATAGCACTGGGTATAGCAAAAGCTACTGGCAATCCTGCAATAATTGTGACCACATCGGGCAGTGCAGTCGCAAATTTATACCCCGCAGTGGTTGAAGCTTTTTATCAACAAATTCCGCTGCTTATTTTCACCGCCGATCGCGAGCCCCATGCCGCTGATCGCTTTGATGGCCAAGCAATAGAACAACAACAATTATTTGGCAAACATATAAAAGGATTTTTTCAAATGCCGCTCAATATTGCTGACCCTGTAGTGTTTCACTATAATGTACACGAAGCATTTAAAATATTGCAAACCGGAAAACCTGGGCCCATACATATTAATTTCCCCTTTAAGGAACCCTTCTATCCAACAAAATATCCTTTTGTATATCATGATGCTGAACCCATACTATATAATAGTGTGCTCAAACCTTCCCATCATCAAACATCGATACGAATTGAGGAATTTCCGCAACTTAAAACCGTATGGAACAATACATCGAAAAAACTATTAGTGTGTGGTTTTGATGCGGGCAAGTATTATGATACGGAACAAATATACCAATTTGCCAAACACCACCAAATACCTGTTATAACTGACATTACAAGCAATGTGCCATCAAATTTGACCCACACTGATTTGCTGATACGAAATATAGAAGATGGTGATTTATTTGCCCCCAATTTGGTGATTACCATCGGTGGAAACCATACTTCAAAAATCCTTAAAAACTATATACATTCCCTTCCTATTTCTCATCGTTGGCACATAAGTCCTTTTGCTGTTGAACATGATTTTTTTGGAACACCAACAGAGCATATAATTACCCATACTTTTTTCGCCGATACTGATTTTGATCTCAAAGAACAAGAAATTTATAACCATGCTTGGCAAACTCATAACCATAAAGGTGCAGAAACATTCAATAATTTTATAAAAACTATATCATTTCACGAGCTCGTCGCCGTAAAAACTATTATAGAAAGTATTCCTGCAGATTCGGTTCTTCATATAGCAAATAGTATGGCCGTGCGGTGGGCAAATATGATAGGAAATAAAAACAATATAGCAGTCCATGTAAATAGGGGTACAAGTGGTATTGATGGCTGCACCTCAACAGCTGTAGGGATGGCGATAGCACAGCCTCAAAAGCAGCATTTTCTAATTACTGGCGATATGGCTTTTCAGTATGATAATAATGCCTTTTTTAACAATAACATTCCCGATAATCTCACGGTGATTATTTTGAACAACCAGGGAGGAAATATTTTTAAATTAATTGACGGGCCCACTGCTGATATGCCGGTGGAAAAATATTTCTCAAACAATCATGGCCTAACTTTTGAATATATGGCAAAACATTTTGGGATAGATTATGTTCAATTGCATAACCTCGATGAACTAACCGCATTTTTACAACGTAAATATAAAAAGGTGAACATCGCAGAAATCTTTTTTAATACTGAAAACTACAAAAGCGTATTTGACCTATATAAGAATTTGAAATTTTGATTAAAGCCTTTAGATATATAGCTCCTTTTTTATTGCTAATTGCATTGGTTGGTCTTTTTGCCAATTTTAAAATGGGCAAATCAAAACCTATAGAGAGCAGTTACTGCCCCTCTTCCGACGATATGCAACTATATAAGCTAATAATGAAATACCGCGACAGTATGGGGCTCGACACAATTTCTTTGTCAAACTCATTATGTTATGTTGCCTTAAGCCATACGTTAGATTTGAAAATGTTCAATCCCCATAAGCCCCCTTGTAATTTACACAGCTGGAGCGAGAATGGAATATGGAGCAGTTGCTGCTATACACCTGACCACAAAAAAGCAAGTTGTATGTGGGACAAGCCTCGAGAAATGACCAGCTATAGAAGTGATGGTTTCGAGATAGCAACCTTTTTCTCAGGAGGAATGACGCCTGAGATAGCACTTGCAGCGTGGCAAAAAAGCAAAGGGCATAATGAAATTATTGTGAATAAGGGCATTTGGAAAGAAATGAAATGGAGGGCAATTGGAGTTTCTATATATGATAATTATTCGGTGGTATGGTTTGGCACCCAACCAGACCCTGACAAAACCCCCAGGTGTAAGTAGTAACAAATAGTTCACGAAAATTCTTGTTCTTTGTGCCTCCAAACAAAAAATATGGAAGCATATATTATTCCCATTATTCTTGGCACAATTATAATAGCATCTGTTTGCTATTATTTTACCTGGCTGCCCGCCCGCACTGGGTTTAGGGTATTGATGTACCACCATATAAAACCTAATAAAAATGATGGCTTATGTGTTTCTACCCACAATTTTGACAGGCATTTAAATTATCTCAAACAAAATAACTATCATATTATTTCGGGAAAGGATTTATACAATCATCTCAAAAGTAAAAGTAAACTTCCTATAAATTCTGTACTAATTACCTTTGATGATGCTTACCAAAATTTTGCAGAGCAGGCATTACCCATCTTAAACAAATATAATATGCCGGCATTGGTGTTTGTGCCAACAGCCTATATAGGCGAAGTAAATAAATGGGACCAAGGCCAAGAGCCTTTGATGAATGCCGATACGTTAAAATCCCTACCTCCTAAAGTGGACTTGGCACTGCACTGCCATCAACATATCAACTATGGTAAATCGATGCTGAATTTAATTGAAGATGATATCGTTTCGGCGGGGAGAACATTGGATAGCCTAGGTATAGTATATATACCTTTTTTAGCATACCCCTATGGTGCTTTTCCCAAAAATAAAAAAACTTTTGGCCTGCTAAAAAGTATCATGAAATCACGAAAAATAAAAGCGGCTTTTCGCATTGGCAACAATATAAATCTATTGAAACCCAAGCCTAAATACTTGATAAAACGCCTCGACATTAGGGGAGACGAAAGCTTTTTGGCTTTTAAACGCAAAGTGAAATACGGGAAACTCTAAACAAATATTGAAAACATACAAGGGTTTTTGCATAATATTAACTACTTTTGCACCCCGAAAAACTATAATATATACAATGAGCAATATCACATTTACCATGATTAAACCCGATGCTGTAGCTAATGGACACACCGGAAAAATTATTGACCACGTAATCAATGCAGGTTACAAAATTAAAGCCATGAAATATCTTTGGTTAACCAAAGAACAAGCTGGCCAATTCTATGCAGTGCATATCGAGCGTCCTTTCTACAATGACCTTGTTAGCTTTATGAGCAGTGGTCCTATTGTAGCTGCGGTGCTAGAAAAAGCAAATGCTGTTGCTGATTTCCGCATTGTAATTGGTGCTACCGATCCACAAAAAGCTGATGCTGGAACTATCCGTCAGTTATATGCAAAATCGATTGATGCTAATGCTGTTCACGGAAGTGATAGCGACGAGAATGCTGCTATCGAATCAAGCTTCTTTTTCAATAGTTTCGAGCGTTTCTAAATCGGCCCACTTGCCCGATGGATTATATAATAAATGTCCATCGCTCAACTGAAGCGGCGATAAAAGATTATTACTATATAAAAGTCCCGTGCCCAAACCTTGTGGCATGGGATTTTTGTATTTACTGGCCCATTGTGCAATAGCATTCAGCCCAATATTCGATTCCAATGCAGACGTTGCCCACCATCCTTTACAGAATTTTTCTGCGAGTTTTACCCATTGCCCGCTATTTATAAATCCACCTAAAAGTGTTGGCTTTAATATAATATACTGTGGTTTTATTTTTTTGAGCATTGGCTCAGCATGTGTATATACATTTACATTTATTAGCTCTTCGTCCAAGGCGATATCAATAGGTGTTTTGCTTGCCAATTCTTCCATCAAATCCCATTGCCCAGCTTTTATAGGTTGCTCTATGCTATGTATATCAAAGCGTTTCAGTTCTTTTAGTTTTTCTAAAGCATCGTTATTTGCAAATGCTCCGTTGGCATCTAATCGTATCGTAATTTTCCAACTATTATAATACTTTCTTAGTTGTTCAATCATTCTACATTCTTCATCAAAATCTAGAGAACCTACTTTAAATTTAATAGTGGTGAAACCTTCTTCTACCTTTTTCAAAGCTTCGTCTAGCATGGTTTTGCTGTCAGCCATCCACACCAAACCGTTAGTTTCTATGGGTTTATTTGAAGATGTAAAAGGAGTATCATATATTATATGTTTCCCGCCATTATTATAGTCATTCAGTGCGGTTTCAAATCCACATTTTATAGACGGGAAATCATCTAAAGGAATATCAAGAATTGGAACTCCATCATTATAATGTTCTTTCAGGATTTTCAAACCATCTTTTACAGTATTATAATCCATGCTTAAACCCTTGAGTGGAGCAGCTTCACCAATTCCCGTTTTAATTCCATCACTAATTTGTATATAATATACCTGATGAAAATCCATGCTACCGCGGCTAGTAGTAGCAGGCTTTATAAATTGGAGTTTGTATGAAAAGATTTGGAGTTTCATTTCCCCATTTTCTCATTGTTAAAATCTTGCGATTTCCCTTTGGCAATGCTGAGTGTTTTCCAATCAGTATTCTTTATATGTTTGGCTAAAAAAACCATCTGACCAATATGATAGGAATAATGTGCCAACTGCCTGTTAACGGCCTCCATCAGCGTATGTGCTTCTTTTCTAATATATATAGTTTTTTGTAAATCATCGGCTGACAAACTTTCTAAAGTATTGAAAAAAACATTCCATCCTTTCTCCCAATAAGCCATCAATTCTTCTTGATTTATATCATCCTGTTCAAATTCTAAATCACGATTCCTATCAGGTTTCTCACCATCGGTTGTCAAAAAATCTGTCCAGCGACTAATCATATTTCCCGCAAGGTGTCGCATAATAATAGCGATAGAATTCGATTCGGGATCGGGCAGATAAAAGAATTCTTTTTCGTCTAACTGGTCTATGGCTTTTTCTGCCAAACTTTTATATTGTTTGAAAACAGAGATAATGTTTGGGAGATATAGGGTTTGCATAGTAATTATAATATATTTTCTCCAAAACTTTCATTAAAATTAGTTAGCCATTTTTGCAGCCTCAAAATTTCGGGATTTTGTCTGTCTATTAAAGCATTTATAAGTTGTTTAAAATCATGGTTGTTTTCAAAATCCATTTTTTTGCTTTTCTTTTTAAGACCTACAAATCCAGATTCAAAATGATAGTCCTCCATTTTGATTTCAGACAATACACATAAGTTATGAATCCATTTTTCTAAATCAGGCTTTAATATAATAAGGTATCTATTTTTAGTAGGTTCCTTTTTTAGTATAAAATACTTGTCATTTGCATCAGTTATTATCTCAGAAAATTTTTGTATTTCGTTATTATTGCCAATATCTTTATCGTTATCTATAATTCCAATAGCATAATCAAGATGACTCAGTTTTGTAATAACTAGGGTTTTGCCCTGAACTTTAGTGCATCTATCTATTTTCAAAAGGTGTTTTATCAGAGCTTTTTCTGCATAACATTCTCCGATTATTCTCAAGGGATCAGCCTTTTGCCTCATAATCAGAAAGATTTAAAAGTAAGTCTGCGTCGGCTTCATGCAAATCTTGAACTTCATTATCAGTTAAAGTCCTTATTTTTGTTTCTTGAGTATCTTTATCAAAACTGCAAATGTGCACAGCTAAATCACTCCTCAATTCGTGGTTAAAAAACTCTCTAACTAAATGGGGACTATGTGTGGTTACAAAAAACTGATTGGTTTTTGACTCCATCATTTCTATAGCAAGACTTATAATATAGTTCGCATAACAATTGCTCTCAGGTTCTTCAAATAGTATAATACCATCTTGATTTGATTTGATGGCAGCATAATAGAACATATATCTTTTAAAAGTATCTGCAATTAATTTCTTGTCGTATTTGTAAAATATATTATCCATTCGTTTTACAAAGAAATAAGAGTTTACCTCACTATCAATAAATAGGTCCAGCCCATACTCAGAAGCCATGTCAGCAAATTCTTTGCTTATTTCTTTATTAGATTCTATAACCGTTAATAAATTTTCTCCATAGGGAGAATTTAGAACGCCTCCGGTATTGTTATTAAAAGAGATATTTGGATTGTATAAGTAATTCTGAATCCTTGTATAGAATTTAGACTCATCGTGGTAGCTTGATGTAATTATCTGATTGCTGGTTCCAGATGCAAAAAAGCATAATCCTAACTCATTCCCTTTCTTGTTTGTCAAAACAGACGGATTTTTGATAGAATACTCTTGGTGAAAATCCATCTTGCCAATTTCAATATTGTTCTTTAGTTCTTGAACTATACTTTCAGGTAAACTTAAGTTTATATAAAAAGCTGCATATTGTTGTTTAGTTTTATTGAGGTCCGAAAATAAGAAACATTTTTTGTCAGATTCAATTATAATTGGAACATTAGTATTTTTCATATGAAAAAGGTCATAAAAATTGTCATATCTCACAACTTGCCCTAATGATGCACAATAGTTTTTATCTAACAATGTCACAGCCTCCAATATATTAGACTTCCCTACATTCGGTTTTCCCAAAAATACATTTACACGCCGACAATCAAAAGATACGTCCTTCAATGATTTGAAGTTTTGTATGTGAAGTTTTTTGATAAAATGTTCGTTTGCCATGATTGATTTTTTTATTATATATATATCCGCGTCAGCCTCCTTACCCCTCACTCCTTACTCCTTACTCCTTCTTCTTCTCCCACCAACATCTCTTTCAACTTCCCTACAACAACATCCACTTCTTCTTTCGTATTTTGTCTTCCAAATGAGAAACGTACAGAACTAGTATCTTCAGGTACACCAATAGCTGCAAGTACGTGCGAACCTACATTGCTACCACTGCTGCATGCACTTCCACCACTGCACGAAATTCCTTCTATATCTAATTTAAAAAGCATCATCTCACTCACAGGGCTTGGCGGAAAGCATACATTCAACACAGTATATAAACTTCTTCCTTCGGGGTCGCCATTAAATTTCACTCCTGGAATTTCTTCTTTAAGGCGTTGCAACATATAGTCTTTTATACTTTGTATATGTTCCCTTTCATGCTCCATTTCTGTATAGGCAATTTCCAAAGCTTTTGCCAATCCAACAATACCATATACATTCTCTGTACCCCCACGCATATTGCGTTCTTGAGCACCACCAGTAATAAGCGGATTAATTTTGAGTCGATTGTTTATATATATAAATCCAACACCTTTTGGGCCATTAAATTTGTGTGCGGCACAAGCGATGAAATCAATTTTTGTTTCTTGTAAGTCCAAGGGAAAGTGACCAATGGTTTGCACTGTATCCGAATGGAAAATAGCATTATATTGTAAACATAATTTTGATACCTTATCTAAGTCTATCATATTTCCCAATTCATTATTTGCATGCATCAACGATACCAATGCACCAGGGTATTGTTTTAATAACTCTTCTAAATGATTAATATCTATATGTCCGTTGGGTAATAAGTTTACAAAGTGTAATTGTATTTTTCCTTTTTTATCAAGCTCTTCTAATGTATGTAATACTGCATGATGCTCAATTTTACTGCTAATTATATGCTTCACTCCGTGATCTTCCACACTACATCGCAAAGCCATATTATCAGCTTCTGTACCACCTGATGTAAAAAATATTTCACCGGGAGTAACATGCAAAATATTTGCAACTTTTTTGCGGGCTTCTTCCAATAAAGTTCTCACCTGCCTACCATGTGCATGGGTAGATGAAGGATTGCCATAGTGCTCGGCCATTGCTTCAGCCATCACTTTCACCACATCGGGATGGATGGGCGTGGTAGCTGCATTGTCGAAATAAATTGGGTTCATTTTTTTGATTTTTTATTGGAAGTTTTTAATGACTGATAACCTATCAATTTATATATAAGTTTCGCCATGGTATATTCAGTTAATATATTGCTTTTTGCTGGAGCAATTTCTACCACATCAAATCCTACTACATCATTATTAGCAAAAAGTTGTTTCAAAAATACAATAGTTTCGTTCCATAACAATCCATTAGGTTCTGCAGTACCAACCGCTGGAACGATGCTCGGGTCAAAGCCATCAGCATCAATTGTTAAATATACAGGGCCTTTAATTTCTTTCAATGCATCAGCCTGCCAGTTATTGTTATTTCTGATTTGATGGGCGTAAAAAGTTTTTATATTTTTGGAACTTTTAATCAAATTCGCTTCTTCTATACATTGTGCTCTGATACCCAATTGTACCAAGTTTACACCAAGTTCATGTACCCTTGCCATTACCGATGCATGAGAGAATTTATTATTACCATAACTATCACGCAAGTCGCTGTGGGCATCGATTTGCACCACGGTGAGTTTGGGATATTTTTTCAAAAACGCTTTCACAAAACCTAAAGTAACAGTATGTTCAGCACCCAAAGAAACTACATATTTATTATCATTCAAAAGTTTGCTAGTTTCTGCTTCTATATAATCAACCGCTTTTTTATTGGTTTTGTTTTTAAAATCCAAAGGTTTTACGGTGCAGATACCGCCAGCTTTTATATAGTTTTCTTGGTCCAATTCTTCATCATACAATTCCACAAATTGCGATGCTTTTACCATAGCCGCAGGGCCTTTATCGGAACCACTCAGGTAGCTGCTTGTAAACTCGTAGGGAACTTGTTGGATAACCACTTTGCTATTTTCGTAACTGTATAATTTTTCATCCTCGATAGCTAAAAAGTTGTCTTTCGTTTTCAAATATTTCATCGTGTTGCAAAATTAAGCAGAGAAAGGGGAATAATTGATACTACTTCCTAGCCCGTCATGTTGAATTTATTTCAGCATCTATAACGTGTACCAGAGATGCTGAAACAAGTTCAGCATGACGGGTTAAAAAAAATTACCCTATTTCACCGGATCATGCCCATGCCCACCCCACCATGGGTTGCATCGCCATATCCGTTTCAAGGCCATCCACCCACCTTTCAGCGGGCCATATTTTTTAATTGCCGTAACGCCATACTGCGAACATGTGGGCGTATACCTACAAGCACTGGGCAGCAAGGGCGAAATAGTATACTGATATATTTTTATCAGCCCAATAAAAAGCAATGATAATGGGTTGGGCATATTATATACTTTCAGTTTTATCTCGACTGCTATCTGGATTATAATTCTTGAGTAGCTGCTCTATCAAAATATTTAATTTCTCTTGCACTTCCACAAAGGTTATAGCGTCTTTACTATTGTAGAACAAAGCGATATGGGCATCTGTTTTTGTTTTGTTAAGAAGTGGCAGCAATAAGTGCTTGTTCAATCGCCATGCTTCTTTCATCAAACGTTTTTTGCGGTTGCGGTGAACTGCTTTTTTAATATTACGTTTGGGAACCACTGGCAAAAATTTGCTACAAGGTATTTGCTCTGCAGGAACAAAGTTGATGGCAATACGAAACGGAAATATTTTGTTGGTATAATCGTTACGACCGGTAAATAGATTTTTCACATGGCTTTCTCTGCAAAGCCTTTCGTGTTTTTTAAAAGTGTAAAGCCGTTTTTCCATTGATGTATTGCAAAGGTAGTAGTTTCAGCTCACCCCAGTTCTGCAAGCAGAACATCCCCTCTCCTTAAAGGAGAGGGGTGACGAGCAAAGCGAAGTCGGGGTGAGGACATAAAAAAAGCCGACTCATCGCCGGCTTCTCCTATTTAAAAATATTTTCTATTAACGTTTATGGCGTGGCTCATCGCTCACGGTAAGTTTGTGGCGACCTTTAGCTCTGCGAGCTGCTAAAACTCTACGTCCGTTCTTGGTGGACATGCGTTCCATAAATCCGTGTTTGTTCTTTCTTTTGCGTTGCGATGGTTGGAATGTGCGTTTCATTTTGTAATGCTTTGTTTAAAAGGAGTGCAAAAGTAGGCAGATTTTTTTTACCTCGCAAATATTTTTCAAAATTAGATTGAGGAGGCTTGTAAATTTGCAGCCTCATTCAATTACGAATTAGGAATTACAAATTACGGCATCTGTGTAGTCAGAACATACACAATAAGTAGATATTTGTCATTCCGAGGAACGAGGAATCTACGATGCTTCAGTGTTTATTCGTAGATTTCTCGCTCACGCTCGAAATGACAAAAGAGTATTATATCTCGACTACACACATGCCCAAATTATGAAAATAAGGCCAACCTTTATTTCCTATCAGTTGTTTGTATTTAAAATTATTATCAGGTAGTTTTAAAATCCGTAATTCGTAATTGTCCATTCGTAATTCATCATTGTGGCTATATTAATCAAATCCCCCGAACAAATAGAAGGCATCCGCAAGGCCAGCATTCTTACTTATGAATCTATTAAATATTTGGGGCAGTTTGCACAGCCTGGAACTACCACTGCCGAGATAGATAAAAAATGCCGTGAGTATGTGAACGACCACGGAGCAAAATCTGCATCATTGGGCTATCGCGGTTTTCCTGCATCATGTTGCACTTCGGTTAACGATGTTATTTGCCATGGTGTTCCTGGACCTTATGAGTTGAGAGACGGCGATATATTAAATATTGATGTGGCTTTAATTGTTAACGGCTTCTATGGCGACTCATGCCGCATGTACGAAGTGGGCACCTGCAGCGACTATGCAAAAAGGCTCATTGCTGTTGCCAAAGAATGCCTGAGCGTTGGTATTATGCAATGCAACCCGGGCAACCGCCTTAGCAATATTGGTTACGAAATAAACCGCTATGCTACCTCGCAAGGTTGCTCAGTGGTATATGAATTTTGTGGACACGGCGTAGGCGTAAAATACCACGAAGACCCCGAAGTAAACCATGCCGAGCACGAACGCAACAAAGGCCCGCTACTACAACCCGGAATGATTTTCACCATCGAACCCATGATAAACGCCGGCAAGGCCCGCAGCAAAATTGACCGTAAAGATGGCTGGACTGCCCGCACTATTGATGGGAAATTATCGGCCCAGTTTGAGCATTCTATTTTGATTACTGATACCATTCCCGATGTGTTGACGGATGGATATGGTGAGTTTGAGAAGCCGTAATAATTTCCTATATATTATAATCTCTTAACACATAAAAAATAATAATTTCTATTTTCGAAGCTATGCAGAAACAATTTTCCCTAACGATAATGCTGCTGAGCCTGTCGCTACTTT
This sequence comes from Flavobacteriaceae bacterium, assembly GCA_025363675.1. GTDB lineage: Bacteria > Bacteroidota > Bacteroidia > UKL13-3 > UKL13-3 > CANJUD01. The sequence goes on from JANYDJ010000195.1 coordinate 19,303, forward strand.
TTGTGCAGTGCAATACCAAAAGTTGCAAAGATACTGATTGCCATAATGGGGGAAGTTCTTACAAAAATACAGGTGGTGAATGTGCCTGTAACTGTGCTCAAGGCTATTCAGGAATATATTGTGATGCACGAGCTAATTTTATGACCTGTAAAGTAAATGGTGTGCCCTATAAATCCTTCACTATGCATACCGATGTCAATCAGAATGGTTATAGAATTATATCTGGATTCACAAATAGCGATACAGCTGATGTGGTAGTGCTAACCTTCCTCAACAACCTATCAACCGGCACTTACAACAATCTCAATTTTGATTTTTGGGGTGGATATAGAAAAGATAAAAGTACCTTATACGAAAGCGGTAAAGCTTCTCTAAACCTCACAAATGTGAATCAACGCTACGAAGGTAGTTTTAGCTTTAAAGCTACGCTGCTCTCTAATCTCAATGATTCGGTGTTAGTTACAGACGGGGTTTTTGTTATGAATAAGTAAAACTACATGTGTTGCCTTTCTTGGGGTCAATGGTTAAGAAGTGTGCCGATAGCTATCCTATGAACGGCGATACATAAGTCTTCTGACTATCACTAAATATATTCATTTTCCCCGACCTTTGCATTACGTTTATAAATATGCAACACTTAAAAATCACCATTCCCACGCCTTGCACAGCTGACTGGAGCAGAATGACAGCAGCAGACAAAGGCAAGCATTGCTCGGCTTGTAATAAAGTTGTTATTGACTTTACGTCCATGACTGAAGGGGAGATTAAAAACTTCTTTGTAAGTAAAAGCCAAGAAGGGGTTTGTGGACACTTCAAGAAAACACAACTTGAGGAGAAGCATTATTTATTGAAGCTAAAAAGCAAATGGGCCGCTGCTAAAAAGACACCTTTTAAATATGCAGCCTTGTTTGTGTTAGGCATTGCAATAACCTTAACAGGCTGCGATGATAAAAGGACTATTGGAGAATTAAAGGTTGAGAAAAAAGTAATCGAGAAACATACTACAACTGGTATTACGATAGCTGATGTAAAAGATTCAGTAAAACACAAAAACGATGAGGAAATAATGATAACGGGTGATACCGTTGTAGAGCCTAAATAACTCCACCTATCGGGCGTCCGCCGGGGCGGATGTGATTTTAGAAACCTTCAAGATAGAATCAAAAATAATGTATATTTGACACATGAATAAGGCTACGGTAAGCAATACGCTAAATGAACTTCCGAAAGAGTTCTAACTTGACGAACTTATAGAACGACTAATGGTGGTTGAAAAGATAGATGCCGGGCTTAAAGAAGGTAAAAAAGGTAAAACAATAAGCAACGAAGAGGCAAAGAGAACGATTGCGAAATGGTTAAAATAGTTTGGATAAAATGGGCCACTATTATTCTCAACAGCATCAATCAAATATATTTTGTGCGGGGTCTTTTCTGGTATCTATTATTAGTAGTAGATTTACGCTATTCCCCTTTATTTCATAATATAAAGCATTATGGGGAGTAATCAATATCCTCCTTGCGTTATCGTTTTTAAATGCTCTGCGACCAATGTATGGATTTACAGATAACTAGTCAGCCCTCAAATAATAGTATAATAATTGACCACCTAGGTTTTCCACTATATGATGGGTATAAAAATCTGCAAGGAATGATGTAGAACTCATAAAAATCTTGCAGATTTGTGTATGCTAGCAAAACAGAAATCAACAACCCGGATTGGTTTTTATGTTTTATTTCTTCCCATTTCATATTCAAAGTTTATACAGAAATTTTGAATACTAAAAGCAATCGCATAAAAGTTTTGCCCAAACTATTGTGAATTATGAAAGAGGTGTATTGTATATGCTGCTTTTTAATTGGATGTTGTGGGGAGGACTGTGAGTGTTATATCGCGGACTGTGCCGATGCCATCTATTATATTTTCTTGGATTGTGAGATTGGCAAAGCCAGGGGCTGTGATGTTGAGGTTGTAGTGGCCTTGTGGGATGGAGTCGAACTGGTAGTTGCCCAAATCGGTGGATATTGCTGTTTGGTTGGTTTCGGCAATAGTTATTGTTGCACCTGCGATGGGCTGGGCATTGGGGGTGAGTACTCTGCCACGAAGTGATTTTGGGGTTGAGGGTGATGCTTCGATTTTGGAGGCATCCATTACGGCGGCGAAGAGATCGGGGTTACTTAGTTTTATGGTTTTTATAAGCATTTTTAGCTTTTTGGACATGATGGAGCCATTGTTTTTGACGGCGAGGGCTATGGCCTGACGTGCTTCTTTGAGTGTATCTTCTGTTTCGGCAGGGAGGTTTATGTAGGTGTTGAAGGCTGCGATGGCTGTGCCCAAAGCAGTGATGCTTGCGGCGGTGGGTGCATTGGGATAGCCTGTGAGTGATGCAAGATTTGCACTTGCTGCATTTTTGATTGTGTTGGCACGGGCCACTAGGAGGCTATCGCCGACGAATGAGTTTATTGTTACGTTTACAGATGCCTGCAATGTTTGGTTGTTGGTGTTGATGGCATAAGCTGTGAGCACGCTTTTTGGATTTTGGAGCAGGGTAATGAGTGCTTCTTTTCTTGATTTCTTATCGCCGGTGGCACCTGTGGTGGTACCGGACTCGATGATGTGCTTGGCTTCGATGATAGAAGTGTTGGCGTTGAAATCGGTAATAGCTTGTGACCAGCCGGGGATGGCGGCAAGGGCTACGGTGTTTGTGGTGTTGCAGTCTCGGATGATTTGGTACATGGTGAGACGGCGGTTTTGTGATGTGTTCATGTGTTTAATTTATTTATTTTGTTAGTGAAAATTTAGAAAGAAATTTGATTTTATGTGGTTGTAAATGGCTGATTTTGACAAGTGAAAGTGGTGTAGCTAATGCTGAGAGTGATGTAGGAGGGTGTGATAGTGGTGTAGCTAATGCTGAGAGTGATGTAGGAGGGTGTGAAAGTGGTGTAGCTAATGCTGAGAGTGATGTAGGAGGGTGTGATAGTGGTGTAGCTAATGCTGAGAGTGATGTAGGAGGGTGTAAAAGTAGTGTAGGAAGGTGTGAATGTGGTGTAGCTAATGCTGAATGTAATGTAGCTTACAGTGAAAGTGTGGTAGGCTGGTGTGAATGTGGTTTAGAGAATGGTTCATATAGATTATTTGTTTTAGGGAGGTGGGTATGCGAAACTTGTTGTTTGTTATAATGAGTAAAAAGGTTGGAAAGGTTGCGTGAGTGGTTGGTGACAACACCAACCACGGGCAATGGATTTACGATTTACGATTGGGCTGACGCATGATTTTTTCTGAATCACTGATTCGCACGGATTAAGCGGATTGCACGGATTGCTGACGCGTGATTTGATTGTGAGTGGTTGGTGAGAACACCAACCGCGGGCAAACCGCGGGCAGTGTGAGTGGTTGGTGACAACACCAACCACGGGCAAAACACCAACCACGGGCAAATCACGGGCAGTGTGAGTGGTTGGTGAGAACACCAACCACGGGCAAAAATTTTAAAATATGACATTGGAGTATGTATAATGGTGCTTTCATTTGCCCTTAATTAAAACACTTTATATGAAAAAATATACTTACCTATTTCTAAAATCTGCCTTATTATTTTTAATTGTGTACTGTAGCTCTTCAAAAATTTATGCCCAGGATATGAGGGGCGTGAGTGTGAACCATGCTGACAGTTTTGTGCCGATATATGAGAAGTTTCAGATATCGGTAGATACCGTATTTGACAGAAAGAATGTAGTGTATTACCCAAGCAGCAGTGGCAATGCTAGTGAACGGTTATACAACTCGGACACTATTGAGGTGTGGGCTTCGTTTACCTCGCCCACTGGCAAGGTTTATAATACACCCGGGTTTTACAACATAGGCTACAAAATGAATACGGGTGGTATGTGCGTAGCGGGTGACACCAGCAATATAATACCCGACAATACCCTGAATGAGTGGCAGGTACGCTTTAGCCCCAATGAGGAGGGGCTGTGGCTGTGGGAGTTTTATGTAATAGACAGCGGTGTGCTGCGTACGCAAAGGGTAAACGGTAGTTTTACGTGTGTGACGCAGGCGGGGAAAAAGGGTTTTGTGAAGCAGCAGGACGAGCGATACCTGCAATATGACAACGGCGAGCCTTTTATACCTGTGGGGCAAAACCAATACGCCCCCAGCGACATACAAATGAGGCAGCAGTACTGCTACTACAAGCCTTTGATGGACTCGATGATAGCGGGCGGGGAGAATAACTGGCGTGTGTTTATAGGGACGGGGCCAGACAACTGGACCGTGACGGGCATTTTCTCGACCTGGTACAACACGCAAAACCCCGTGGTGAACCTGAACAACTATATGGACCCGAAGACGGGTTTTGATTTGGACACCCTAATGGACTACTGCCAAGCCAAGGACCTGTATTTTGTGGTGGCCATGCTGCAGGGCTGGGAAACGAGGATAAACAAAGACCCCTTTGCGGGGGGCAACTATATGATGAACCAGCTGGCAGACACCATAATAATGGCCAACAGGCGGAACGACGTAATTGTGTGGGCAGACACCTTTATAAACCCCAACGGCATACACCAGCCCGCCGAAATGTACCGCATGACCAACCACTGGGCCACCCGGATGATGAAGGACTATGTGCGGTACGTGGCGGCACGCTATGGCTACCTGCGGACACTGTGGGGGTGGGAGGTGTATGCGGAGTATGAGCGGGCACTGGACAACGTGGACCGTTGGGACACGCTGTACAACGGGCAGTACCGCTACTGGGACCTGCCCGACAAGGCAGAGATGGCCACCTTTATAGACAGCCTGTACACCTGGGTGAAAAGGTACGACCCCTACAAAAGGATTGCATACGCCAGCCCGAATGACAACCACCTGACAGGACCTGTGAGCAACCCCTCAACAGATGGTGATACTGCTTTTACTAAAATAACTGCTTTTGAAGATATGATAAGCAGCCACGAATATACATGGACAGATTTAGACAGAAATAAACTGAAGTTAACATCGGAGCTGTTTTATGAGACCGGGGCAAGGTATACCAAAGTGTTCCCCAACAAGCCCTATTTTATAAGCGAGGGGGGATGGCCCAACGGGTACGACAGCTACAAGCGGGGTGACTCACTGGGCTTTGACCAGCACGCGGGCCTTTACACCTCGCTATTTTGCGGGGCGGTGGGCACACAAACTTTTTGGGACTTTTGGCAGGTGACCAGGTTTCACTGGTACAATCTTTTTGGACCCGTAAAGAATTTTACGCAACAATCGCACATGAAACTGAGCAGTAATTTTAAGAATGTATTTCGGTATAAATATGAAAGTTCTGGCCCTTACAATAGTATCAGCAATTCTGTGGTAGCTTATACCATAAGCAACGGTGCAAGCAATAGTACCTTTGCTACCGATACGATGTACGGATGGGTAGTTGACAGCAATTATTTGGTAAACAACCTATACAAGTACCACAAAAGCTATCTGCTGAGCCTAGACTCCACTGACAAGCCTGCACACATTGCAAGCCCAAACGTAACATTTACGGTGCCGACTGCAGGGGTGTGGTATCATATTGAGTTTTACAACAGTGAAACGGGCAATTATAATAATGATACTTTTGTGCAATCTATTTCTATTGGACCTTTTAAATATCTAAATTTCAGAGTACCTTATCAATTAATATATGGCAAATATGGCGATGCATTGTTTAGGATAACCCAAAAGATATGCTATATTACCAGCGGCACCTATACACTGCCCCCGGGCAAAACCACCTGGAGCACACCTATGCAGCTGCACCAAAATGTGGTGATACCGCCACGCAGCACCTTGGTGATTAACACCCACGTGACCCTGCCGGGCGGACTGAGCATTAGTGTGCAGCAAAACACCAATGCCAACGACACAGGGGGCACACTGATACTGGGCAGTGGTGGGGTGATAGATGCGGCAGACTGCTATGACACGCAGTGGTGGGGTATTATAAGCACG
>JANYDJ010000220.1 GCA_025363675.1 Flavobacteriaceae bacterium
ACGGATGTGCCTAACTCAAGACCTTACCAATATTCTCAGAAGCAAATCTTATGTCAGTTGGAAAGGTTTAATGCTAAACCAATGAATACTATTAAATATATTGATACATTTTACAATCAATGGCACTCAATTGATGAACAAGATGGTATTGCTTCTATTAAACTTGCTCCAAATAATAAGATATATTTTTATTATTATCTACCGTATAAATCAAATGATAGCATAACTCATATTCACTCAATTGCATATCCTGATAAAAAGGGCCAATCTTGTAAAATAGAAAAAGATGTTTTAAGTTTTAATATACCAACCTATGTTGGACTCTTTCTTCCCTGTATGGATTTCCCCATCAAAAAAATGAACTTTTCCATTGCTCTGCCCAGTAATACCTGTGGCAGAGACAGTGTGTATTTTAGCATAAATACAGATAGTACAGTAAAAAATGTAACGTGGTATTTTGGCGATGGAGATAGTAGTAATGCATTAAATCCTGTGCATATATATAATAAAGATGGTAAATACTATGTACAACTAAAAGCAGAAACTGGAGTATACGGTTGTGGCTATTACCAATGGTTCACTGATTCATTTTTCCTAAAAATAAAACCTTATGTGGGGTTAGAAAATAATTCTTTTTACTCATGCGGTAAAAACAATGGACTTGTTAACCTAAAATACAATCACTCAGACAGTGTTGTTTTTCATTGGGGAGATGGAACAGACACGGTTATATATAGTAACAACAAAAGTATATATGATTCTGTTATTCTGTCTCATAATTATGCTACTGGAAATTATATAATATCTGCTAAAGCTATTAATGCTAATTGTAATGATAGTATATCGCTAAATCATATTGTTAATATCGACCCTACTATTAATGTTGCATTCAGCCCCGATTATATAACAAGCTGCGGCACCAGCACCATTACCCTTACAGACAGCAGCGGTGGCAAAGACAGCATCATCCAACAAAGAAAATGGACGATTGAGTATCCAAATAATATAATAAATCAATATGATACCGCCAGCACTAACAAACTAACACTAATAGTACAAGACACAGGGTATTATAATGCCAAACTTATATATATCACCAAGCAAGGATGTATAGATTCATTATATAAAACCAAAGTGTTCCGCATACTGCCACAGCCAGTTGTATATATTGATAGCCCTGCAAGTAACCCACTTTGCTATAAAGACAGTTTTATATTAACGGCCAAACAAAAAGATATAAATTATCCACCTCTTGTTACTTTTAAATGGAACACAGGGTTGGTAAATACACCCAGCATAAAAGTGGATACCGCAAATACCTACTATGTTAGTGCTAGCAATATATACAACTGTGGTGCCACCAGCAATAAAGTAAAAATAGATTTCCTACCGCAACTGTTTGCCAGTGTAAAAAAAGCTACAGATAGTTTATATATAATTGCATCACGCCCCATCGTAAATTATATGTGGTATAAAGATAATATATTTTACAACAGCACTTCTTCACTATATCACCCACCATCGGGCAGGTACTATGTATCTGTAACCGATGCCAATGGCTGTGTTGCTACTAGCGGATCCTTACTGCACACGGGTATTGAAACGTTTGCTATACTGAGCGGAGTCGAAGTATATCCGAATCCTTCCAATGGCGAGTTTATGGTAAAATCAAATTCATTAGGTCTTGTATTTATGGAAGTCTATGATATCACGGGAAAATTATTAACTAAAACAAACCCAACAAATATAGAAAGTGGCAAAGTCCTTAACTTAAGTAATGAACCCAAAGGTATATATAAGTTAATAGTTAGAAATAATTTAGGCGAAATAATTTATGAAGTAAAATTGGTGCGTATAGATTAACTTTGTAATAATGAATCTGAAATGCATTTTATCACTGATAATTGCTTGGCTATGTACTCAGCAATGTTGTAATGCACAAATGGGCAATAATTGGTGCCTAGGCAAATATGGTGGTGTTAATTTTAACACCAACCCGCCAAGGCCTTTTTTGTCCGCTATTTGTGACTCAATTTCAGGCAACAAGGCTGGCCACTCAGTTAGTCCTGTAACAGTTTCTGATTGTGCAGGTAATTTATGGTTTTACAATGAAGGCAATTTGGTATGGAACAGGAACCACCAAATTATGCCCAATGGAGCTATATACTTCCCCAATAATAATGCTACTCACTTTTCGATGGCAATACCTAGACCGGGTGATGACTCTGCTTTTTACCTATTTATAATGCCCAATAATCAATTTTATTATACCTTGGTTGATATGAGGCTTGACGGTGGAAGGGGTGACGTGGCATATAATCCAATATTAATAGAAGACAGTTTCTACGGTGTTGGAGGGGGGTATTATACAGGCATAAATATTAAACACGCTAATGATACAGATTATTGGATAGTGGTGAAGCCCACTGAATATATATTCAAAAGCTTTTTGGTAACCAAAGATAGTATAAACAGGACAGCTATTGTTAGTAATGGATATGTAAAGGGGTTGGATGATAGACGCAGAATGAGAGCAACGAGAGATGGGAAAAATATATTGGTCCCGAATCAGGTATTGAATAGCAATTATGGATTGTTACAGATGTACAAATTTGATAATAACAAAGGTAAATTATCTAAGCCGATTGATCTGATAAAGAGAGTTTGGTTACAGAATCGTTTTGATGAAATATATGTACCAGAACTATCGGCAAACGATTCCTTAATTTATTATTCTACATATGACAACACTACTGGAAGTGCAGCCAATAAAAATAAAGCATTTCTATGTCAGTTACAACGATTTGCATCCAATCCTGATAAAACTATAAAATATATTGACACATTGTATAGCAAAATTGCTCCATATCCGATTTATGGTATGAAATTAGGGCCTGATAATAAAATATATTATGTTAGAGATTCGATAAAGTTGCATGTAGTTAATTACCCCAATAAAACTGGGACAGCATGTAAAATACAACATGATGTTATAGACATAAGTCCTGCTACTAATGGTTCTAGCTTGCCCTGCATGGATTTCCCCATCAAACGCATTAACAATAAATTTGATGTGGTTGGAGCCAATGGCTGCGGTTATGATACTGTCCGTTTCACCGCTGATGCTGACAGTGGGTTTAAAAGCTATAACTGGTATTTTGGAGATG
>JANYDJ010000005.1 GCA_025363675.1 Flavobacteriaceae bacterium
CCATGATCTTTGAAATTATAAGTTATGCCGATAGTTGTACCTGGCGTTGTAAATAATATACTTTTTATGGATACCCCTTCCGATGGCAAACTAAATTCTCCAGTAAACGTGAGTCCTTCTGACTTGTTAATCAGTGATAATTCTTTTATAGTTAACACACCTTCCTTATCCGTGCTGGTTTTTTCCTTTTTCATTAACCATATATCGCCGCCAAAACCCACTCCACAGTTAGTTGAGCCCAGGCCAACCAAGTCTAATCGGGTAAGTTTGGCTGTTATTTTTTGTAGTGGCAAAAACACGGGTCTATCCACACCAATGGCAAAAGAAAGATCATAAGATCTCAGATCTTTTTTAATGCTGAATTTTTGTATAATTATTTTCCCATTATTCTCAGCTCCTTTGCTTAGCTCATTAGGAATTTGAAAATAGCCATTCATGTTCACCCCGTTTTCATCGAGTGTTGCTTTTTTCTTTTCTATATATATGGATACTTTGGGTAATATATTGGCTTCAATAAAGTCTATATTGTTATTAGGAGTTGAAATGTTGTTTAAAGGGTTTTCGATAAACTGTAAGTTATATACTTTTGTTTTTGCAAAGGCATTTATTTTATTACCCGGACTTATATATACATAATTATTGTTGGCCTGTTCGGTCAATTTAGCATCCCTTAATTTTACAGGTATGGCTGAAGCGTTGCCCAATGTAGCTAACCGGGCAGTTAAATCTTCACCTGTAATCACTGCAATTGTATAATCGCCTACTGAGGCAGTGGTTAATTTTGATAAGTGTGGATTTTTAATTTCAACAGGTGCATAGCCGAATGCGTATGATTGTATAATAGCCTCTTCAAAAACTACATCAGCTGTTGGAATTGCATTCTCTGATTTCGATTCCGCTTTTACAGATATATCTTTAAATGTCAACTTATCATTTCCACTTGTTGTTTTAAAAACATCGTTCGAAGGCAATATGAGTTTACCTGACAATATATATATACCCGTAGTTCCGCTAAAAACTTGTTTGTCGAGCTTTACTTCAAAACCGCTCAGTTTCGTAATCGGAACCTGAGGATTGTATATAAGTGTTAAATTGATGGTGGTATTGGCATTTGCAAAAGTAACTGCAGTATCCAAACTGGTATAAGTATCTTTGCTTATATGTAATTTCTGATATGAATTCTTTTCAACAATGATGCTGTAATTTCCATCACTATTTGTTTCTGAATGAATGGGTGAGCCTTCAAATTCGATACGCACATCTTTAAGTTTTTTCTCTTTCTCATTAGATATGATATGACCACTTAATATAATCCCTTCTTTTAAATCAATTTTTATATAAGAACCGTTATCGTTTCCATTTTTCCTTTCATTCAAAGTAAATTCACCAAAGAATTCAACAAATTTGTCGTTGATATCATAAGGTGTGATAGAAAAATTGTATGTTCCTGACGAAGCTGAAAATTTCCAGTCTTCATTTTCAATTGATTTTCGGGTAGGCAAACTATCTGCTTTGCCTGATTTTACCTTAGCCAAATGCACCAAAGCATTAATTTTTTTACCCTTAAAATTGATTGACATTTTCACCATTCCATTGGTGTTTTGCAATTTAAAATTGTGGCCACCAATACCCGCAACCGATTCCATTTTTAAATTGAAATACTTTGAAAACACATTGAATAATCTTCCGGTTCCTATTCCAAATAAATCAGCGGTGGTAGGTGTATTATAATCGCTTTCATCAATTCGGTTGTTCAACGTTTGAATGGATTGCCACCAATAAATAGAATCTTCCAAGTTTTTTGGATTGTAAGCACGCTTCACTTCAAAAGCACTGAGTGGAGTGGTTGCACTAGAGTATCCATCGGCACTTACGGTTACTGATTTGTCTTCACTATATTCAGATTTAATCATGTAATAACCCTCTTGAGTAGTACGAACTGACTCACTGTTCCCATTAATTGAAACCAATGCATTCGCAACAGGTATATCGTCCTGATCTTTGATTCTTCCAAAGTAAGTAACGATCTTTTTTCTAAGGTTGAAATTCTTTATATATTTAGTAGCATCTGTTATCACAATCTTATCCCAAATAGTGATGAAATCAATTAATCGTAAGTTAACGGTACAGCCCACTCTGAATTTTGGTATATTATCAAAATGATAGGCTCCTGAATTATCTGTAGTGGTTAAGAATTCTATATAACTCGTATCATATCCTTCTAAAATAGCCGACTTATACATCTTCACTGCTTCAAGCCCACCTACTATATCGCGTGTTTGAATACCTACATATATTCTTGCACCACTCACCGGTTTTTCATTTGAACTCACTACGCCCGAAACATGCGTCCTTAAGTCATATTCGAAGCAATGCGTTAAACTTGCAGCTGTTTCCTGTTTCGGCAATTCTTCAAATTTGGAAGGCCCTGTTGTATAGTTAATTCTCGCAATATAATTGGCCGTGGTGTTATTGTTTAATAATAATTTTTTATATACATTTCCATTCATAAGTGTGGTTACCAACACATAATTTTGATTGTTATATTTTACTATATTATTAGCATTTAATCCCAATATTTTCGCATATATACCATATGATTTATTCCACGATTCCTTTTCCAGTAATATATCTACCGATAAACCTGAAGCATTTGCCGGGCTTACGTCAGGGGCATATACACGGGGAGTTAAATGAAATGTGTTGAGTTTAAAAATGGCTTCTGCCGCATTTGTAAAATCAATTTTTCCGTTGGTTGCATTTAGCGGCAAGCGGATTCTTAATTTTCTCTTAAAATCTCCCGAGGGATGCATCACAAACAAAGTAAAACTGGCTCCTTCTACAATAAGTTTGGGGTCATAATTAATGGTAAAATTTCCATTCTCATCGGTGGTTGTTGAACTAACAGGTCCAAATTCTGATGAGTTTTTTTCGACAAGCATTCTATATAGTAAAACAGATATCCCTGACATCGGTGTTTTGTTTTTTGTACTGGGTAATATATCTTTCGATTGGTCTTTCTCAAAAGTTGAAGAAAGTATTGAAGTATTGTTTAACTCTGCCGCACCGCCAAAATCACTTTCCAAAAACACCCTTCCTTTTCCTTCTACACTGTTCATTATTTTAGGCGGGCCTACGGCTACCGTTTGCTTTGGCATGTCGAAAGTTTTAGTACCACTACTAGTAACGTTGCCCCCATTGCACACACTTCCCACATAGTATCCATAAGAACTTCCGGGTTTTAATCCTGTAATATTTAGCTCTCGGGTGTTGGTAACTGTTTTATAAACCCATGTTGCACCGGGTATGCCCTTTTCTACATAAGCAATTTCAAATTCATTAATATTAAGTGGTGCATTCCAGCTAAGTGTTACACCGCCACTTGTTCCTATTTTGGCTTCTATTTCTGTTGGTGCCAAACAATTAAACAGATAGGTAAATGAATATATATTACTATATCCTCCATTCTTAAATTCATCTTTATCATCACTTATCGTTTTCGGTTTTACTTTGACACGCCAAGCATATTTTTTCCCAGGAAAAAGTTGGGGCTCTGCTACGCCATATAATAATGTGGTTGCTTGTGTAGTTGCTGAATATAAAACTCGGGTAGTATTAAACACAGCTTGCGGGTCGATAGCATTATCCCAAATTTCTATTAACTGAAATTCGTATTCTGAATTATACGCTCCGTTGGGACTGTTTAAATGCCTTGGCGTCCAGTTAAAAACTATGTTTGTTGGTTCTTTAGCTAAGATAGAAGATTTATCACTAGGGGTGTTTAATAATGGAGGATCAGATAAGCTTATCCAAGCAGTTGCACATTCACTTCTGCTTAATACTCTATTGGTATTTACTTCTACTACTTCAAAACAAAAAGAATATAAACCTTCGGGCAATTTACCTTGCTTTAAGTATTCTGATTTGTTCATTCCCTGAAAATCTAAATTGGCAGGATTGAAATATGGTTCTAAATCATTTTGTAATAGTCTTTGCGGTATACCGGCATCTAAAGTAATTGCAGGATAATAGGCAGAGGGGTTTGATTTTACTTGCACACTAGAACCATTTATAGTTACCCGAAGCTTTACTTGAAGTGAAGGTTGCAACAAATCTCTATTGGTAATAGTTACATATAATTTAGGTACGGTTCCACTATAATAGTCGCTCAAACTTAAACTGTACGGAGCAACTAATTGAGGTACTACTTGTACTGGATAATTTTGCGACCTTGCCTGTAAAACAAATACCATAAAAGTTAATATAGTAAGTAGCTTTAACATAAATTTATTTGTATAATTATTCATTATTATAATTGCTGTAATCAGGTTTGAGTACTTGTTAAAAAAATTGAGAAGATGAATTATTATTAAGGGACAATAATTTTGTTAATTAAACTGCCCTTAGGTGTTTCTAATATCAATATATATATACCAGGAGTAAGATTTAAATTATAGTCTAAACTATATTCTTTATCGCCTGTTAATTTTCTATCATCAAAAGGTAAATTATTATATATACTCATCAGCCTAACTCTAATATCACCTTGACTACTTAATTTAACTTTTGCAGTAAAAACCCCGGTAGTTGGATTTGGGGCTACCTTAAATTCTTTAATAAAAGGATCTCTTGTTGCACCAATGTTTTTAAAACTAGAACCTTCTATCACCACTACTTTTTTTAGTGTTGTTTTTTCACAAAGTCCTACAAATGATTGCAAACCGATATTATATGAACCTGTATCGGTAAATTTCAATTCCAATAAATCATTTGTCTTACTCACCACCTGTAGTGATGGGGTATTTGGTAAAATCCATTTGATACTGTCGCTTTTAATTTTACTCACATTAATCACTATTTCTGTTTCATTTTTAAACAGTTGGCTTGCCACTAGCAGTTGGGCATCAATAGGGTCTGTATTAATTGTTAAATTTAAAGTTGCAATAGAATCGCAACCACTTGAATTACCCCCTACAAAAGTTTTATTATAGGTACCACTGGTAGTATAGGTAGTACCATTCCAAAGATAAGAGCCACAAGAAATTTTATTTGTGGAAGATGAAGTTGTATTGCCAAGTATTAATATTAAAGTTGCTGTAGAATCGCAACCTTTTGAATTACCTCCAACAAATTTTTTATTATATGTTCCAGCTGTGGTGTAGGTAGTTCCATTCCATATATATGAACCGCAAATAGATTTATTGGTTGTTGACGAAGTAGGCTTATTAATTGTTAATACCAATGTGGCAATTGAATCACAACCTTGAGCATTCCCGCTGATAAATGTTTTATTATATGTTCCGCTTGTCTTATAGGTTATCGCATTCCACACAAATGAATCGCAGGCAGTTTGAATGGTTGATGAGGTGGTTGATTTATTAATAGTCAATACCAATGTGGCAATTGAATCACAACCTTGAGCATTCCCGCCGGTAAATGTTTTATTATATGTTCCGCTTGTCTTATAGGTTATCGCATTCCACACAAATGAATCGCAGGCAGTTTGAATGGTTGATGAGGTTGTGGCGTTACTAATGGTTAAATTCAAATTTGCAGTAGAATCGCAGCCATTGGCATTGCCGCCTACAAATTTTTTGTTATATGCCCCGCTTGTTTTATATACTGTTCCATTCCATGCAAACGAATCGCAGGCTGTTTGATTGGCTATAGAATTAGTGGGTGTGCAAATTTTACCATAAACGGCAACGTAATATTTTCCATTTCCATTTAGAGTCGCATCTCCCGTGCAATATATGGTTCCTGATGCATCACATAGAAGCTTGTATATTCCCTGCCCGCTGTAGGCTGTACCAAAAGAAGAGCTATCTTTACCACCCAGTTCGCTCCATGAGCTACCATCCCATTTGGCAACATATGAATAACCCTTGGCATTCACAAAGTCGCTGCCAATGTATATATTATCAGAAGGATCTTTTACAAGTCGTGATCTTACTCCCATGTTAAACGGTGTCGTGTTTGCACCACCAAGTTCGGTCCAGGCAGTACCATCCCACTTAGCGATATACGAATCGCCATTTGTATTAATGAAATGAGGCCCTGTAGTATATATATTACCGGCTTTATCAAATAAAAGACCATTTATGCCTACCGTACCTGCACTTTTAGGAGTAATGGCAATTTTGGTCCAAGTAGTACCATCCCATTTAGCTATAGAAGTTTTGCCGGCACCGGTTGACCATTGCCCCGATGCATATATGTTTCCTGCTGTATCTGAGTTGATATCTCCAATTGTACCATTTACTGCAATGGTATTTACACCTTTTACTTCGCTCCACGCAGTATCATTCCATTTAGCAACATATCGGGTAACACTTGCATTTTTAAAATCTCCCGCAGCATATAAATTACCATCTTTTGCCCTATATAATGCCATTATACTGCTGCTTGGCCAGATAGAACTATCTTTACCACCCAACTCGGTCCATGCATTTCCATTCCATTTGGCTATATAGGCTTTCCCATTTCCATTCACGAAATTTCCGGCCACATATATATTACCGGCCGCATCAAAAACGATTTTATAAATAGATCCACTAAATGTAGATGTATTAGCTCCACCTACTTCTGTCCAGGTTGTGCCGTTCCATTTAGCCAAAAAATATTTCCCATTGCTGTTTGTAAAACAACTGCCGCCGGCAAACAAACTACCTCCTGCATCTTTTACAAGTTCACTAGGATAATACGTAAGTGTTGAAGTATTGGTTCCGCCCAATTCAGTCCACTGGGCTTGAAGATTAAAATGTAAGAAGCAAATCAACAATGTTGTTGCAAAAATCTGCAAATTTTTTTTCATATTTATTGTTTAAAATGGATTTAGTATATATTTGATAAAACGGGAGGAAAACTAAAACCAATTTTTAAAAATAAATAAAATTATAGGAATAGGCGTTTAGTTTGAAAGATATATAATATGTTACAAAAAAACAGAACTTATAGAATGATAGGAGATGCCATTTTTGTTTGCAGAAGTGATAGTGGTGAAAGGAGCGAAGGGAGAGGTGCCCTGTGTGCGG
>JANYDJ010000019.1 GCA_025363675.1 Flavobacteriaceae bacterium
CGCATTAGGCAATTTTAAGAAATTAACTTTCGCTGAAAACTCAATGCTGAAAAGGGTTTCATAGAAATTTAGTATTCAAAATCTCTAATGCGTAGCATTAGAGATTTTATATCATTGTAATTTGATTATCATCTACTTATAACCTGTTTTTTTTCTATTGCGTAATTTGGGTTAAATCGAGCCAAGTGAAAACAACTTGATGTTTCGAAAATCTCAGATAAATAGAAAAGGCAACCATTTCTGATTGCCTTTTCTATTTGTAATGTTAAAAGAAAGATTACTTTTTGTGCATTTCGCCTTCTTTGTGCATTTCGCCTTTTTTGCCAGCGTGCTTAATTGAATCTTCTACACGTACTTTCTCTAGAGAATCTTTCATAGCTTTTTCTGGGTCAGGTTTGCTAACTTCTGCTTCTGCTTTTACTTTTTCTGCTGCAGCAGTAGAATCTGCAATTTTAGTAGAATCTTCTGCAGACATTTTTGTTTCATGTTTGCCGCCTTTGCAAGCAACTAGGGAAACCATAGAGGCAACCATCAGTACTGATAATAATTTTTTCATGTTTTTTTTTTTTGAATTAATTAATTAATTTATAAATCGCTGCAAAGGTATAAACTGAATCCGCAATTGCAAAAAAAAAATTATTTTTTTCTAAAATAAATTTTTAAAGGCACTCCAGAGTAATTGTATTTTTCTCGTAGCCTATTCTCTATAAACCTCTTGTATGGCTCTTTTACATATTGGGGAAGGTTGCAGAATAGTAAAAATTGTTGAGGTTTGCTCTTTAATTGGGTTACATATTTAATTTTGATAAATTTGCCTTTTAACGAAGGGGGAGGTGTCTGTTGCACTACCTCTAGCAAAAACTCATTAAGTGCGTGTGTGGGGATTGAAACGTTCTTTCTTTGGTATACTGTTACAGCCATTTCAATGGCTTTGAGTATTCTTTGTTTTTCTTTAGCTGAAATAAATAAAATAGGAACATCTATAAAAGGGGCTATTTTCCCTTCTATCATTTTGGTGAATTCTTTAGAAGAATTAGTGGTTTTGTCCACCAAATCCCATTTGTTTACCAAAATCACTATTCCTTTTCCGTTTTTTTCCGCTAAATGAAATAAACTTTGGTCTTGGCTTTGGAACCCTTCAGTAGCATCTATCATAAGCATAATAACATCTGCATCCTCAATAGCTTTAATACTCCGCATCACCGAATAAAACTCGATATTGTCCATGGTTGCCGATTTTTTGCGAATACCTGCAGTATCAACAAGCAAAAACTCATGACCAAATGCTTTATAGTGTGTATGGATACTGTCTCTGGTGGTTCCAGGAATGTCTGTAACTATATTTCTCTCTACACCTAACAATGCATTTGTGAGCGATGATTTGCCCACGTTTGGTCGTCCAATAATAGCAATTTTAGGCAGGTCGGTTAAATCTTCTTCTGGGGTGTTCAGATAGGTAGCTACTTCATCTAATAAATCGCCTGTTCCACTACCTGTCATTGAGGATATAGGGAAGATATTTTTAAAACCCAAAGCATAGAATTCAGCTACATCGGCAAGGCGTTCATAGTTGTCTAACTTATTTGCCACAACAATCACTTTTTTGTTACTGCGACGCAGCAGATCGGCAAATTCTGCATCTAGGTCAGTAATGCCGCAGGTAATATCTACCATAAACAGCAAGACATCAGCTTCAGAAATGGCAATTTTTACTTGTTCTCTAATTGAAGTTTCAAATACATCATCACTCTTTTTAACATACCCACCTGTATCTATTACTATAAATTCTTTATCTAGCCATTCAGCCTCTGCATAATGACGGTCACGCGTTACTCCACTCACGTCATTTACTATGGCTTTTCGTTGCCCCACAAGCCTATTGAACAACGTTGATTTTCCAACATTGGGCCTACCTACAATTGCTACCAAACTCCCCATTATTTCTTTTTTATATTATTGTTTTCACCTTTTCTTATAATCGAATTGAAAAGTTCTTTATCACTAGTTGCATCAATTTCTTTCATAATTTTTGCTTCATTTGCCAATTTTGTGTTTGGGTACTTAACTATCAATTCGTTAAATTTATCTTTAGCTTTTCCCAATTGCATCATGTCTGTCTGAAACATCATTGCTTCCTGAAACATAATAAAGGGTTCTTTCTTGTGCTTGGGAAACATTTTTTGGAATTTGTTCCATGCAATTTCTGCCTTCTCAAATTGCATAAGGCGTTGATTTAATAGTGCAATTCTTTCTAAGCATTCGGGAACAAATGTATCTTTTGGGTAAGCATTCACAAATTGTTCGTAATGAGTAATTAGTGAATCACAAATTCCTGAAACATTTTCGTTCTTCTGTATAGAACTATCGGCCTTTATTTGCCAAGCATTTATTTGGTCAATACTCTTTTCACGGGGAGATTTTTCTTCGCCACCACATGATAAAGCTATAAAAATTAGGGGATAAAAAAGTACTTTGATGTTTCTCATAAAAGTACGCAAAGTTAAGGTAAAATAGAGTTTATGAAGGGAAATAAATAACTTTAGGGTAGTTTATTTTTTATAAACCTTAAAGGTAAAACCTTTTGCAGCTTTTAAAATAGGCTCTGAAACCATTGTTAAAGGGTAGTTGGTCTCTGCTATATATAAAGTATATTCCTTGGGCATTGCTGATTTGGTTTTGTTAAAATCAATACCTACGATTCCTGGTTCAGGATTTAAATCGTATTCACTATTATCTTTAATGTTATATAGCACTGCTTGGCCAAGCCGGTCGCCGCATACTGTAATGAAGTCATTAGCTTTGTTTAATTTAAAGTCAATTCTCTTAGTTTCGTTTGATCCGAAGCTATCTACAGCGGTTTGAATTAAAGGAACTGTAATGGGTTCGGGTTTAAATTTAAAGTACAATGAAAGATTCCAAGCTTCAGGTCCATCATCATTAAAAGAAGCCAATACATATTTTTTCTTCTTTTTAAGCATATAGCAAGAACTGATGCCAAGCTCTTTGGACTCGTATATTACCAATATACCTTCTTTATATTCAAAGCCAGCCAATATTTTCGCTTTCGTTATTTTTGAAACATGGTTCAGGAATTTTTGTTTTTTATCTCCAGATAATAGAGCAATTAATTGGTCTTGAGTGGTGAGATTATATAAAGACAGAATTTTGTCGAAATTTTTCTCACGATAAGCATGGATTAGTTCACCTAAAGTTTCCCAAGGTGTGGATCTCTTGGTAATTCCATCAAATCCTTCTTCTTTGGTAGGTAATTGCCCGTCGGTTTTATCAAACAATTGCCCGTTATACTTATACACTAATTCGCTTCCATTTTTATGTGTTGGGTCATTCATAAGACCCGTAAACCCAGCAGAGAATTTTATCTCAACAGGCTTGAACTCATAAAAGGGAACTTTTGCCTGAGCTACAGCTGCCAATGGCAAAAGTACAGCGATGATATATTTAGTTAAAAATGACACGATTCTATTATAAAGCACTTTTAGTTAGATACGATTTATGATATATTCTAGATTTATAAAGGAAAAGGTCCAAATTCGTAACCGTCAAACAGCGTATATTCCACTGAGTAATTAAATATCTCTAAAGTGGTAACGGTTCCTACTACTTTTATTTTACCAAGATTAGCTTTCCATTCGCCAGTAACTGGTGCAGGAATAAAGCAATAGTTAACGCTTGCTGAAGCACCTTCTATTACACCTTTCAAATCAGCTGTAATTATTCCCCCAGCAATTGAAGCACCTATGCCTAATCCAAAACTTATTGAAGCACCTAATGCAGCACATACTTTAGGAGCATCGCAGGTAGTTTGATGACTTAGCGTACCTGTAACACTAATAGATGCGTCTAGTAAAGCGTCAAGCGAGGCCACATAAGGAATACCATATATGGGAAACCTACAACTAACACCTGCTGAAATTCCTACTGAGCCCGCTATTTTTTGAGCATCCTTAATTGCACAAGGACCCAAGCAACATTTTTTCGAAGTGGTAAGTGTGAGTCCTCCAGTAACACTAAATGTAGGTGCACATGGACTGCCTGGGGCATGTGACACTATTTCGGCAGCATCTTTTAATAGTGTACCAATTTTACTAAAATCTACTGCGAAAGGAGTGGTAGAAAGTTCGATGTTTTCGTTTACCGTACTAATTGTAGAAGTTAAAGTAACGCCATTTGCAGTAGCAGCTACGTTCACCATATTAGTAGCACCTAATATACCAGTAGCGGGAGGTGCAACAGAAGCCGGTACAAAAGTAACCAATGGATGACAGGGGCCATCAAAAGTTAAAGCGGCAATAGTGTTTACATTCTTTGGTTGATTGGTGCAGCAGGGGAGAGCAAAACCTATTAAGTTGCTTGGTCTTATTACCCCACTTGCACTATAGCTTACCCCTCTAACATTGTAAGTGGCGGTAATATTAATATTGTTGAAATTGGGTGGTAAATTAATTTGGATATCATTTCCACTGAGCTGGCCAAAAGGTGTTTGCCACACTACTGTTCCTTCGTTTCCGGGATAGACATCTGCATGCAGGGTAGCGGTTCCATCTGAGCAATTTAATGCGGGGGGAATTACACAATTCACGCTAAATACTTCAAAGTCTTGAACAATTGTTCCTTGTTTTCTAACTATTTCATGCATGCCTCCAAGTGAGCCATGGAAAATACAGCCACTGTGATCGTGTGCCACGCCATCGGCTTCCACATTACAGTTATAGGTGCTTAAAACAATTGCTCCATCTGCGGGGCCGCCTTGCGGTCTGCTAAATACTACATCATATCCTGCAAGTAATTTTGCATTTACGCTATTACCTGGTGCAGGGCATTGTGCGATTAATGGAGAAACTTGACCTTGCCAATTCTTAGTTTGGTTATGACCAATCGACATGTCGATTGGTATTACCTGATAAGTAATCGGACCTTGTACGTTGATGGTAACATTACCCTCTTCATACTTGTCAGTAGTTTTACCTTGTTGTCCATGGAAATTACTGGTTTGCCCAGTCTGCTTGCTCACGTATAAATACTGGTGAGGAAGATCCTGTGCAAACATTAAGGTGGTGTTACCCACTATTAATGCTAGTAGCAGTAATGATTTAATTTTTTTTCTAATCAACTTCATGCGAGTCCTATTATTTGAAATCTTGATTCAAAAGTAGTCTATTCTAAATAATACTTCCAAATTATTTTAACAAATTTGTAAGGTTTTATAATAATTCATGTAGAGGTTTTTACTTTAGTCAACCAAGATGCTTGAATTTAATTGATATATAAGTAGTTAAGTGTAAATTTAAGTCGATTCCTAAATTAAAAAAAATAAGGTCTTACATTTTAACTAAATCAAGCGTTTGATTTTAATATTTTTGGGCTGAGAGATAATAAGCGGAACTGTTTCAACGCTTACCACACTGTTGTCTAAGCCAAATGCTCGCGTAGTGGGCGTACTAAGTTTCTTTAACTGAAAATACATATCTAAGGTAAAATCTTCAACAAAGGGTAAATCGTTTTCGTAGCTCATAAACCTGTCGAAAACCACAAACTGGAAATCGCCAGCAATGTGATATTTTTCTAAAGATTTATATCTACTTGTGATTGAAACTTCATGGTGTTTAACTAGTTCGTCAATCACTTTTCTAAAATACATATTGATTCTTTGCTCCACCCTAAATCCTAAATTGAAGTCCACTCTAATTACTTTACCGGGGATTAAATGGTGAACTTTATACTCCACAGTATGTGGCTCGTCGCTAGTGTTTACGTGCAATAGCCAATATACATCTGCTCTTTTAGGTTTTTTCTTAAGTATACTGTTAATAATTTTAGCTTCAATAAGATTGGGATAATTGGAGTTTGTTAGATAAACCAAGTTGCCAGCATGCTTAGGTATTTCTGTATCGGCATGCAATTCTTCTATCATAGGCAAGTATTTGTGAATATCGTTATAGTGAATATATCGTTTCTGTATTTGCCTAGCTTTATGCCAAATATACATCACAAACAAAAGACCAGAGGCAAGAATGAGTGTGATAAAGCCGCCGTCCTTAAATTTACTGAGATTTGCTACCAAAAACGTTATCTCAACAGATAGAAATATTACTGTGAGGGAAATAACAATCATTGGATTTATTTTTCTGGAGAGCAACCATGCCGTAAGCAAAATAGTTGTCATTAACATAGTTAAAGTAATAGCAAGGCCATAGGCAGCTCCCATCCTCTCCGATTCTTTAAAATATAATACCACACAAACACAGCCTACCCAGAGTATATTATTGATGCTGGGAACATATAATTGACCTCGATGAACAGTGGGGTATTTTATCCCTACCTTAGGCCAAAAATTTAGTCGCATTGCCTCACTTATTAAGGTGAAAGAACCACTTATCAAGGCTTGACTTGCAATAATAGCGGCTACAGTAGCAACGGCAATACCATACGGCAAAAACCATTGCGGCATCATGGCATAAAACATTTTCTCGGGTGCGGGTTGACCATTATGTGCAAGCAGGAAAGCTCCTTGTCCAAAATAGTTTAATAGAAGTGTGGCTTTTACAAAAATCCAACTGGTGCGAATATTAATACGGCCACAATGGCCTAAGTCGCTATATAATGCCTCGGCACCAGTGGTACATAAAAAGACTGCTCCAAGTAACCAAAAACCTTCAGGGTACTGAGCCAGCAATTGATACGCGTAATAAGGATTAACAGCTTTTATAATTTGGGGGTATTGAATTAAACCAACAACTCCGAGTATTCCTAACATGGTAAACCAAAGAAACATCAATGGCCCAAATGCTTTACCAATTAAAGTTGTTCCCCAGCGTTGAAATACAAATATGATGGTAATGATTACAATAACCATTGGCACAATTTGTTCATTTGTAATGCTTGGATTAACCATTTGTAGTCCCTCAAGAGCCGAGGTAACAGAAATAGGTGGAGTAATAAAACCATCGGCTAAAAGCGTACAACCTCCAATAATGGCTGGTACATATAACCATTTGCGGTATCGTCTTACCAATGCAAATAAGGAAAATATACCCCCTTCACCATTGTTATCAGCCCTAAGGGTGAGTATAATATATTTAATTGTGGTTTGAATAGTGAGGGTCCAAAAAATGCATGATATGCCTCCCAGAACCAGCAAAGGGTCAAAACTTAAAACACCACCTTGTACCCCTCTGCCTTCTTTTATAATAGCATCCATAACATATAATGGTGACGTGCCGATGTCGCCATATATAATACCTAGAGTAATGAGCAAGGTACCGAACGAAAAACGATTTATTGGGGTGCCGTGGGCTGGAGATTCCATTGTGAATTAAGTGGGGCAAATTTATCGGTTCTTAAAACCCCGTTGTTATCTTTCAAATAAATTTTATTTGGCTGATAATGTATACGATATGCACTGATAACAAAAAAACCAGCTTTTGGCCGGTTTTTTTTAAGTGTTTTTTTAGAGATTTTACCCTTCAACAATTTCTCCTGCTAACTTAGAGTCAACAAGAATGCGTCCACAGTTTTCGCAAACGATAATTTTTTTGTGCTGCTTAATTTCTATTTGTCTTTGTGGAGGTATTGAAGCAAAGCAACCACTGCAAGAATCGCGTTCAATAATAGAGACCCCTAATCCGTTTCTCACATTGCTTCTGATGCGATAATAAGCAGCATATAATCTCTCGTCCACAATTTTGTGTGCGGTTTTGCGATGCTTATCTAATTCCTTTTCTTCTTTGGTAGTTTCTTCTATAATATTGTCCAATTCGCTTTTTTTATTGGCAAGGTCTTTATTGCGTTCGCTAATTTCTTCTTTTAACTTCTCTATCAATTCGTTTTTATATTTTACTTCTATCTGAAAATCTTTAATTCTTTTTTCAGCTGCTTGTATTTCTAAACCTTGAATTTCAACCTCTTTGGTTAGTGCATCATACTCGCGATTGTTTTTTACATTGGTAAGTTGGCCGTCGTATTTTTTTATGAGTGCTTGCGATGTTTTGATATTGTGCTTATTGGTGGCGATGGTTTCGTCCAATTTAGCAACTTCGGTATTCAGGTTCGACATGCGGGTTTCGAGTCCGGCTATCTCATCTTCGAGATCTGCTACTTCAAGTGGTAACTCTCCACGCATCGATTTAACGTGGTCAATCTGCGAGTCGATAAGTTGTAGTTTGTAAAGTGCTTCTAGTTTTTGCTCAACGGTAGCTTCCATGTTGGTAATTAATAATAGTTTATGGGGTTGGTATCTATTGCCGAAATTTGGGCTGCAAAAGTAAGGTATTTTTCTGTCAATTTTTCCAAAAGCAATTCATTTGTAAATATTTCACTTTCATAATGCCCGATATCGCACAACAGCATGGCATCTTCGGCAATAAAAAAGTCGTGGTACTTAAAATCGGCGGTTACATAAGCATCTGCTCCTACAGTTTTGGCAATCTTTTGCAAAAAGCTTCCGCTGCCACCACAGATTGCAACTTTCTTCACTTTGCCTTTGTATGATTTTGTATAACGGATGCTCGAAAGATTCATTTTTGTTTTCAAATATTCAAGCCAGGCCTCAACCTCCATTTCGTTTTCAAGTTCGCCAATTGCCCCACTTCCTATTTGAGGGTGGTTATTTAAAATTGGATACCAATCGAAAGCCACTTCTTCATAAGGGTGCGATAGAATCAATGCTTTCTGAACTTGGTTTTTTAAGTGGAGTGGGACAATAGTTTCAATCCTGTTTTCAGATTCATGATGGGTTTTGTTTTTTTCTCCCACATACGGATTTGTTCCCTCGCCAGCTTTAAAAGTTCCGACACCTTCAGTATTATAACTGCAATTATCA
Source organism: Flavobacteriaceae bacterium (assembly GCA_025363675.1). Taxonomy (GTDB): domain Bacteria; phylum Bacteroidota; class Bacteroidia; order UKL13-3; family UKL13-3; genus CANJUD01. Next base: position 8,840 of record JANYDJ010000019.1, read on the forward strand.
TATAAGCCAATAGTGCCAGCCCCTGCAGCGAAAAGTGCTTCACGAATTTGATCTGCATTTGCATTTGGAACAAACGTTACCAGTTTTAAAAGTTGGCCTTCTTTAGGTTGTAGTATTTGCAAATTCTTCAACCCCAGTTTCTCAGCTATTTTATTATTAACGCCCCACAGCACATTATCTAAATTGGTGTGGATGGCATAAATAGAGATATCATTTTTAATGGCCATCGTTACGCAGCGTTGAACATAGTCATGTCCAGTAATTCTTTTAAGTCCGCCAAAAATAAGCGGGTGGTGGGCTATAATCATATTGCAATTGTTGTCAATTGCTTCTTGCACCACAGCTTCGGTTACATCTAAAGTAATGAGTGCTTTGGTAAGCTCAGCATTTGCATTGCCAATTAGCAAGCCACTGTTATCATAGCTTTCTTGAAGATGCGGCGGGGCTATACTATTCAGGTAATTGCAGATTTCTTGTATTTGCATGGGGCAAAAATAGTGGAATAGTTTGGGAGTAGTTCTGGTTGGCGAGTATCTCAGGTTGGTGACAACACCAACCTGAGGCAGAATACTATTTGGCTGGAGTTAGAACACCATCCATTTTCCCTTTTCTATTATATGTATACGCTTTAATAAACTCTCCATTCTCATACCATTCCTCACGGACAGTATATCCATTCTTAGTCCAATATATCCAGTAGCCATCTCGCATGTCATTTTTATAAATGATTCTACATTTACCAAATTGATTCCTTTGTTCATTCGGCTTTATCCCTTTTTTTACAGGCCAGTAATAAACAAAAGTATCATTTTTTTTACCTTTTGAATATTGCCCCATAAGAAAAATTGAATGAAAAGCATCATTATAATATTCTTTAAATCCAAAATTTAAAGTATCATTTTCGTACCAGTATTCTCCTTTTGTTTGACTAGATTTATAAAAATACATTGACATTCCTGATTTTATACCATGCAAATAACTTATGCTATTTTCTGGGATGCCAGTCTTATAGTACTTCACTTCTACCGAATCATTATTGGTGTTTATACTAAATTGCAAATTGTAATAAACCACATGCTTTACTATTGGCTTGCGATGAAATGGCGTTTTCTTATAATAGTCAATAATTAGGCTGTCATACTTTCTAATGGTTGCCGTATCTATATAATTAATATGTGTTTTTCCTATAAGAAAATTAGAGAAACATGTGCTAATCAGCATAACTAAAAAGGATTTCATTGTATGCAAATATAATACTTTAGAAGTTGAAAATTTAAAATGTTCATACCTCCAAATCCAATTCTCCCACACTTCCCTGTTAACAATTGCTTCTCCTTGATATTCAACATGTGGAAAAAAGCAATTTTATAGTAAGACTTTCTGTGAATAATTATATAATACACATACCCATATTTTGAACGTCAGGCTATTATGCAAACACTCCACATTAAACGCACACTATATATATTCCTGTGGACAATCGGCTACCTTTGTAGAAGGCCGTGGGCTATAACTATTTTCGCAGACCGTATAGTTGCGAGTTGCCAGTTGTGGGTTGTGAGATTTCACACAAGCAAACGCATAAAATCTAGCAACTCACAACTGACAATTCGCAACAAAATATAAAATAATAATTACAAAATATAAAATCCCTCAATGTCTTCCCAATTCAAGAAAAAACGTTCCGATCTTAATGAAATGACAGCCGCCAATTTGGTAAACGAATTTGGCAAACTCCCACCACAAGCCACCGACCTTGAAGAAATTGTACTAGGTGCACTGATGCTCGAACGTGACGCTATGGAACGTGTGGCCGAGATATTGGAACCACAGATGTTTTACAAACAATCGCACCAACTTATATATGAAGTTTGCAAAATGTTGTTTGCACGTGCCGAGCCTATTGATATGCTCACTGTTACTAGCAACCTGCGTAACCAGGGTAAATTGGAAGAAGCAGGCGGGGCTTTCTATATATCGCAATTAACTAACAGGATTGGTAGTGCAGCACATATAGAATTTCATGCCCGAATTGTATCGCAAAAATATATACAACGAGAATTAATTAGGGTAAGTGGCGAGATACAAAAAGATGCATATGATGATGAAAACGATTCCTTCGAACTACTTGATTCTGCTGAGAAAAAACTGTTTGAAATAGCTGAAACCAATATATCAAAAACGTATGCTAAAGTAGATGACTTAATAGTAAAAGCTATTAAACAAATTGAGAGTGTAAAAGATAATAAGGATGGTCTTTCGGGTGTGCCTTCGGGGTTCACGCATTTAGATAGAATGACCAGCGGTTGGCAAAGAAATAATCTCATTATAGTTGCTGCCCGTCCGGGTATGGGAAAAACAGCTTTTGCCTTGTCTGCAGCTAGAAATGCAGCGGTGATGGCTAAAAAAGCAGTAGCCGTTTTCTCGCTCGAGATGGAATCGGTGGAGTTGGTAACCAGGTTAATTTCATCAGAATCCATGATACCTGGCAGCAAATTAAAAACAGGCCAACTAGCCCCGCACGAATGGGAACAGCTTAACCAAAAAGTGGTGCAATTGGGAGAATCGAAAATATTTATTGATGATACTGCCGCACTTTCAATTTTTCAATTACGTGCCAAATGCCGCCGCCTAAAAGCACAGCATGATATAGAACTGGTAGTAGTCGATTATTTGCAGTTGATGAAGGGCGATGATAGCAATAAAAATAGCAATCGTGAACAAGAGATTAGTTATATAAGTCGCTCGTTAAAGTCATTAGCCAAAGAACTTGCCATACCCATAATGGCACTGGCCCAGCTTAACCGTGAAAGTGAGAAAAGGGGAGGGGGCAAAATGCCGATGTTGAGCGATCTGCGTGAATCGGGCTCTATTGAGCAGGATGCCGATATGGTTATGTTCATTCATCGCCCGGAGTATTATGGTGTGTTAGAAGATGCTGAAGGAAATAGCTTGGCGGGGGTTGCAGAAATTATTATAGGCAAGCACCGTAATGGAGCCACAGGCAAGGTTAATGTCCGTTTTCAGGCCGAGTTTGCCAAGTTCTCCGATTTGGACGAGTACAATACTTATAATATAGAAGAAAACAGCGGTAGCGGCTCGGGACTGCCTGAACCTTCAGTAACCATTACCCGCAGCAGCAAGATGAATGACGATGACCCATTTTAAATGTAACAGTTAGCAGCAAGCAGGTTTTTTTTTTGAGGTAATGGTTACTGAATTTAATTCATTTGTATTTATTCTTAGTTGAAGTGTTTTTTGCTTCGTTGCTATAATATTTTTAATTGGAAGATTCAATTCCGAATACCCAACTATAGAAAGTTAAACCCAAATTACGCAATAGAAAAAAAACAGGTTATAAGTAGATGATAATCAAATTACAATGATATAAAATCTCTAATGCGTA
>JANYDJ010000046.1 GCA_025363675.1 Flavobacteriaceae bacterium
TTTAGTCAAAAGAACAATCTCAGTCCCCTTCACATTAATTGTTTTATTCTTTGTCATAATTTATATATATTGATACCGCAAATATCAAATATACAAATGCCAAGTCATGAACAGATTTTGAACTAGAAATGCACAATGAGATTTATTTGAAAACAATGAAAAACAAAAAGGTCTGGATAAAGAGTGTTTTATACTACCGTCATCTCGTCTTTCTGAATAAGTAAAAATTGAAATGTATTGCGTGATGCGAACTTCCATCAAAAGTATGAGGAATATTTATACTATATGAGTATCCCAACTTAATGTACCCCATTAAAGATAAGCCAGCCATAGGCCGAATTTTAAAAGTGGTTGATTTAAAATCTGATTGTAGCAAAATACCATTACCTAAAAAAAAGAATTTATGACCTTGGATATACTGATATTGCAAAGTGTAATATTTCACTTTACTATTTGAAGTATATTCTAGATTTAATTGATAAAGATTTTTCTCTTTACTTGTCCCATGGAACCCTTTCCACTTACCATAAAATAAACCATAATTATTATTCCCATTATAATAATACGTTAAACCATATAAATCTCCATAAGGGTTGGTTGGAACTTTCATTTGAGCATATATGTATATCGAGCTAAATGATAATATAACAAAGAGGATAATTTTATTCATACATTATAATACTGCTAACTCTTTCACCAACCCCGGCCCACCGTATATAAAGCCAGTATATAATTGTACCAAGCTTGCCCCTACTTCCAATTTCTCTTCAGCATCTTCTACTGAATGTATACCACCCACTCCAATCAATGGAATTTTACCAAGTGATTTTTTATGTATATAATGTATAACTTCTGTTGATTTTTTTGTAACTGGTTTGCCACTCAATCCTCCCGTTTCATTGGCATTATTCGATTGCAAATTTTTACGCTCGATAGTTGTATTCGTTGCAACAATTCCTTCAATTCTTGTATGAAAATATATCGCAATTATTTCATCCAATTGCTCATGAGTTAAATCAGGAGCTATTTTAAGGAGGATGGGTTTATGGGGTCTTCCTTCGCTTATATATGATTGCCTTGTAGCAACCAAACTACTTAATAAATGCATGAGTGGTTCTTTGTCCTGCAACTCCCTTAAACCAGGTGTATTCGGACTGCTCACATTTACGGTGAAATAATCTACATAATCATATAGTTTCTTAAAGCAAATTTGATAATCTAAATATGCAAGATCATTGGGCGTTACTTTATTTTTTCCAATATTCCCTCCCACAATTAAACCCTTGGGACGATTTTTCAAATACTCCACCATACTATCCACTCCCCTATTATTAAAACCCATTCTATTAATTAAAGCTTGGTCTTTTAACAATCTGAACAATCGAGGTTTGGGATTTCCGGGTTGAGCAAGCGGCGTAACCGTTCCAACTTCTATATGCCCGAAACCGAGCATTTGTAGTTCGGGTAGCCAACGTGCATCTTTATCGAAACCAGCAGCCAATCCAATTTTATTGGGAAAATGCAAACCTAAAAAATCAACGCCTTTTTGTTTATGCGTTTTAAAAATAATTTTACCCAGGCCCAACACACGCAGTATTCGCAGCAGGTACATGGTAAAACAATGTGCCCGCTCAGGACTCATCATGAAAAGAATATTTTTGGCTAACGTATACAAAACTGAGGCAAAGGTAATTGTTGATGGTTAATTGTTGATGGTTAATTGTTGATGTGCTATCGCCGCCCGTATAGCATCATAACAATCAAACATCTGCCGAACGGCATCAACCATTAACCATTAATAATTTATAATTAATCTTTATCCATTATTTGAAAAGAAATCCGTTTGGAATAATGCCTGTTTTGAATGAACTAATTGCAGTTTTTGATTTGGGGTCTATAATATATACCATTCCAGTAGTGATATAATCTTTGGCATCGGCAGCATAGAGTAGCGACGAAACGGGATCTACTCCCAAGCCGTAGAAGTTGTTGCCGCTGCTTGTAAATATAGGGTCTGCTAAAAATGTGGCAGAATTAATTGGTAAGGTATATATATGTTTATTTATATAATACAAGGTATCGCTGGTTTTGTTTATTCTTAAATCGCTTATATATTGTTTGGCACTGGTTAATGGAATACTTTTTAAAATATCCTTTCCATTAGATGCAATACAAGTAATGCCTCCTTTGAAACCTTTTAAGGAATCGCCCAAACTGGCCACCCATATATTGCCATCCTTATCTTTTGCCAAGCTATTACTGCCATAAAACACTTTCACACTATCAGAAAGTGTATGGGTTTTAGTGTCAATCTTATATATATAATCACTGTGGATATTAGATACATAAACGGCATCATTGTATAATAACATTTCTTCCGTCCATCCAAATATTGGAATATGTTTTACAATGGTATTATTATCTAAATTTACTACCGAAATCTGATTTTCGTACAAATCGCTAACATAAGCTGTGCTCGCATCTACAGCCATAAAAAAACGTGGACTTTTAAAACCTGTAATAGTAGAAACATGTTTAAAATCCGCCTTATTAACTACTTCTATTTTGGCAGAATTGTTCACCACAATATAATATTTCCCATTATATTCAGAAATGCTTTGAGCAATATCGCCCAGTTTGTAACTGTTATTTCTAGAGAATAAATCATTCTCTATTGTTTTTGTTTCGGGATCGTAAAGACTAATTTCTCCATTTCCCCATCCAAAATTTCCTTCATTCACTATATATACCGCCGATGGCTTTATAACCACTGGTGCCGGATTTGGCCTGTCTTTTCTGCAACTTACAGCTACCAAAAGCATAACAATTATATATAATACTTTCTTATGCATATTACAGTTTAATTAGTTTGTGAAAATAGGAATTTGTTTCGTGATTAATTTTTATATAATATATGCCCGATGGCAATGCTGATACATCAACCTGATTATTAATATTGCTTGACTTTGACATAACAATATTGCCTGTGATATCAAAAATTTGGATAACATTATCTGTATTAAAATTCTCAATCACTATATAATCATTGGCTGGATTTGGATATATTTGATACCTGTGGTCGGCGTTGTGGCCGATCACTCCAATTCCCGTATGGTCCAAATCGTGTATCACTCCCACCGCATCCAAGTCGAAACCGCTAGAGGGGAAGGGCGTGGGCCAAGGGTCGTTTATTTTATAACCACGGCTATCTCTGGTGCAAAAAGAATCATTGATGGAACCAACAACATCTATTAATTTTATATACTTTATTTGATTCACATTCAATCCGGATATATTTTTTAGCTCTTCCAAATCGAATGGATTTCCGTAACGCCCTCGATATTTGCTAGCCAAATTATAGATTTTGGTAGCATCCGTATTTGCTGCATTATCATACTGCGAAGTTGTATCGCTATTGCTTATAGAAGCAAATCTATAATAATTATTCCCATCTGAACTTACTTCTACAAATGCCAGTTCCAAAAAACCATCATTAAATCCATTTTCAAATATGGCAAAATCAGGTCCGGAACCATTAAAAATAGGGGAACTAAAAGTGAGTATAATAGTTCCCCCATCGCCTAAACTTATTACGTCATTATTTGGAATACCTTTAATACTGCTGGCATCTCCCACGGTTGTTTTGCCAATAGAAGTATCTGCAATATTTTGCCAACCTCTATTTAAAGTACAACCTGTTGCCCATGCCACAAAGGCATTGGAATCTTTGTAGATGGCTTTGCTTCCAGCTTGTCCCGCTGGTGGGTCGTATTGGGCAAATACTATAAATGGAAAAAATAGTATTATATAACAACAGATATTTCTCATAATTATTTTAATTCAGTAGAGATTGCTTCGTCGTCTTGTTCTGCAAACGAGACTCCTCGCAATAACGTAGTTTTATTGTTTCGCAAATTTAGTTTGTAAAACGTCGCCGCCGTCTAAAATTTGCAACACATAGATTCCTTGTGATAAAGAAGCGATATCGATACTATTAGAACTATTTATATTGTTATATACTTTATTGCCCTGCATATCATATATGCTCACACGTTTTCCATTCAAGCTTTCACTGGTATATAATACTTCATTTGCAGGACAAGGGTATACAAATATTTCTTTGCTTGATGATATATTTTGCAAACCTGCAAAGTTATCAGATGTAGTAAAATTATCCATACAGAAGTAGCCAGGCGTGTTCATTCCGTATTTGCCTGTATCTGTTGACGAGAAGGTAAAGCTAAGGCTGTCCACATTGCCAAGGCTGGTTAAATCAACCCAAGTCCAGTCTTTAATAATATAATCTTTGCTATTGTCTTTTTTTTGAAAATCGGCCAAATAAAAATCAACCATTTTGTTATTTTTGCTATTTGTAATTGTCAATTTAAACCAATCGGTATCATTGCCTGATACGCCACCAAATTTTTTGGCAAATGTACTATCCCCATTTTTCATGCTCAGGTATGCATAGGTATTATTGGTGGCCCAAAATCCTTTTACCTCTTTACCCACTGCTTGATTTTTCAAAACAACTACTGAATAAGAATAACCCACTGCATAATTGGCTGATTTCCCATATCCTCTTCCTGAAATAGCACTATACTGATTAAAATAACCTGGTGTGGTTGTATCCCTCATACTGCTTATAGCAAACCCAGACCAAGACCCGCCCCAAGCAGTATCATAATTATTACTTAGTATAATATTTCCTGACTCAAAGGGCTTAGTCTTTGTGCTTCCATTTTGATATCCTTGGCCTTGAATAGCAAAGTTTTCAAAATCGGCAACTGTTTGGGCGTTTACCGTAAAACCCGCTAGCATTATAAATGCTGCAAATGTGTAGATGTGTTTTGTCATTTCTGTATTTATTTGTTTTGTTTTATGTTTAATATAATTGATGTTTCGAAGTAGCGGCCCGGTAGGGCATAGTTTTGCAAAGTTTGATAATATACATTACCTATATTGATCAGTTTTAACGAACCAATAATATCCAATTTTTTTATTTTAAATTGGTTTTGCAAGTATATGTTTTGTATAAGGTATGGCTGCAACCAATCAATATTGTCAAGGTTTGTATAACGTAGGTCAGTTTGCTGAAGTATATAAACCAAGGAGGTATTTCTATACTTTAATTCGGTAAACCAATTCAATTTAAAAGGCGGAATATATATCATTTGTTTATAGGCAACCCGAGCACTAAATGCAGTATTTGAAATCACATTCAATGACTGCGTATATCCCATATTCACCTGGCTTTTAATATCAATATTCTTATACTTTGTTGCAATAGTATAAACCAATTCCAATCCATTAATTTTAGTTTCTTTCAGGTTAACTGGCTCTGGATAAAGGGGACTGCTCAAATTAATCCAAACCACTCTATTATATATATGGTTATAATAATAGGTAAATTCTATATCGTGTTTTAATTTTTTACTGATATTTTTATATACCAGTCCAATTTCAAATTGTTTGGTATTTTCTGGTTTGATATTAATATTCCCACCGGGTTGGTAATAACGTTCATTAAAAGTAGGCAACCTAAACCCTTGCGTAGCATTGGATTTAGCAATGAGTAAATTTTTATTTCTTTGTAAAACAATATATTGCAAACCTATAAATGGAGAAAAGAATGGTTTACTACCTTGATAATATTGTTCACGAATATTCGCTGACATTTCTAACCTTTTTGTTGGATTAACTTTATAACGAAGCATCACAGCCAATCTATTTTCAGTATGTATAATATCATAATTGGTTTGTTCGCCCTTTATATATTGGTGTTCTATTGCAACTGACAATTTATGTACTTTAAATAATGGATTAAAAAAATGCTCCACGTTATTCTGCCACTGAGTAATAATGGTTCTTGAATACATATTATTAATCGATTTGGCATCATAGATTTCTTCTTGATTGAGCAGCCCAGTTTTAATTTGGGTGATTCCTAATTTGCTTTTAAAATCGAGATGAATTCCATTTACCATATTGTATCCCGTGCGTTTCCCTTGGGCTATATCAATACCCATAGGTGGCTGAATATTTATAGCATATATATTATACAAACTAATAAACTTAAGCGATACATTTTTATTCATTTTATACAATACCGAACCATTGAAAGTTTTTTTACTGAAGGGACAGTTAGGCATCTGCTCCTTAGGCATTCCTGGTTTAAAAGGATTTACAAACTCGAATTTATTGGCATTATCTCTATATACAATTCCCAAGTTAATACTTAGTTTTTTGCTTCCAAAATTGGTATTAAATGCCGAAGTGTATCCACCAATACTATTATAGTTACCTGTGAAATTTACCAAATCCTTTTTGTCAAAATTTTGGTCTATCACTACCGTTCCTCCAATGGCACCGCTACCTGCCGAGGTTGCATTGCCGCCCGAAAGCAACGTGATTTTCTCGTTTGAATTGCTTGAAAGATTCGATAAATCTGTTAAGCCATAAGCGGGATTGTTCAACTGAAAACCATTCCACAACACATTGGTATGCTCTGCTCCAGTACCACGAAAAGAAACTGTGGCCAATGCTCCATTACCATAGTTTTTGAGATATGCAGTACTGTTTAAGTTTACAATATCACTCAAATCTTTATAATTATTTAAATACTGAAATGCTGAATCGGGAGTATAGGTTTTAATTCCTGTTTCTACAATTTTATAATTTTTAGAAATAATATCAGCTGTAGGTAATAGTTGTGTTTTGGCTGTATCTGATAAAGTTTGTGCATATAAATAATTGCAACAAAAACAACATAATATACACACAGACCGCAATCTGTTTTTTCTAAATGTATATTTATATTTTTTGTCCATAAACTTTTTTCCAAAAGCTAAGGGAAAACGAATGACAAATGATGGAGTTTCCAAAATTCACCAAGTGCTTTTTACCCGAAAGCTTTGATAACATTAGTTTAGGCAGGTCTTCTGACTTCCCCCTTTTTTGTGGCCTTCCCATTCAGTAAAACTGAGCAGTGGCAATGGTTACAAAAAATTTCCTTCGCAGGAAAGGGGTTTACAGCATCGGGAAATGTTCATGATTTACACATGATTCCCTTTTAATCCGCATGTTTTAGTTAAACATGGTGGAACCGAAACCGATGCAAAAGTGCAAATAGTTTCGTTTAGTACAATATTTTTTTTATCAACATGCCTAATATTGCACCGTGATTTTAGACGATGAATATGAGGTAATTATTGCAGGTGCAGGTCCGGCTGGGGCTAGTGCTTCCATGTTTTTATCGCAGGCAGGAATTAAACATTTGCTGATTGATAAAGCAGAATTTCCCCGCGATAAAGTGTGTGGCGATGCACTGAGTGGAAAAGTTTTGAGCCACCTCAAACATGCTATTCCAGATGTGGCCACACAATTTGCAAAAAACCAGAAAGATTATTTGCCCAGCTATGGAGTTCGCTTTGTTGCACCCAATGGCAAGCAGGCCGATATTCCATTTCTACCCAATATTACCAAAGATTCTCCGCCTCCTGGTTTTATATCGAAGCGAATAGATTTCGATAATTTTTTATATAATAATACCGTTTCCGATTTTGCAATTCGTATATCAAATGCTGAATTAAAAGATATAGAAAAAGAGGGCGATATTATACAGGTAAAAATCAAAATTGGAGAAACTTTATATCATACAAAAACAAAAATATTAATTGGTGCCGATGGCGAACGTGGCATCTCCCACAAGTACGTATCAGGTGGTAGCAAGCGTGATTTGGATGCATTATCCGCAGGCATTCGTGCTTATTATAGTGGCATATCAGGCTACCACGAAATGAATTATATAGAACTGCATTTCTTGCCCGAAATTTTGCCCGGCTATTTTTGGATTTTCCCCATGGCCAATGGCGTATCAAATGTGGGCTTGGGAATACTTTCTTCCGAAGTTTCCAAGCACCACCTCAACCTGAAAAAAATATTTAATGATATATTAAATCTGCCCCAATTTAAAGAACGATTTGCAAACGCAAAACCTGAATCGCCCATACAAGGCTGGGGTTTGCCGCTGGGCAATAAACAGGTGAAACGCTCAACCGACCATGTTATACTAACTGGTGATGCCGCAAGTTTAATCGATCCATTTACAGGTGAAGGAATTGGCAATGCTATATTATCGGGTCGTTATGCAGCGTATGCGACTATTAAAGCTTTGGAAAATAATATATATACCGAAGCTTTTTTTAAAGAAAACTATGATGCAATTATTAAACAAAAAGTGGGTCATGAACTAAAGATAGGTTCCACACTTTTAAAACTGTGCAAATACAAATTTCTATTCAACTTTGTAGTGAACAAAGCTGCACGCAACAAGGAGTTCAGAGATACCATATCGTGTATGTTTGCCAATATCGACCTGCGTTCCAAATTTGGCAACCCCATGTTTTATTTGCGGATTTTGTTTGGGTGATAAGGCAGTTCGTATCTCGTAAACAGATTTACCAACTTTACATATTGATATTGGAAATGTTTTTTTTATAGAATTGATTGCTTTAGATTTGCAGATATGGATATTGAAAATCAAATTAAAAATATTAAAGAATGGGCTATAATAAAAGGTATCCTTCTTATAGAAGGTGTATTTGATGAACCAGATGATTCCTTGGTTACTATTGATAATAAAGATGGAATTGGAATAAATTTGTTCAAAGAATTAGTTGAAAAACTTGATGGACAAGCTCTCGTTTTTTCTTCCTTAATGCTCAACTCTAGTACACTAAATTATTTTGAAGAAAAAAAAGAGTTTTTTGATAATAGTATTAAAGAAAGTCTTAATTCAATTAGAAATTTTGAAAATAAGTATCTACACTATACTTTATACTTTTTCAATAACGGTATGATATACAAGATCGTAGACAGTAGTCCTGAAATAACATTTTTTATTCAAGTTCAAGAGGCCATTCAAGATATTGATAACCCACCTCCCCCAACCCTCACACCTGATGAAATTGAAGAATATGCAAAAGAATTAGTTTCAAATGAGATATACCCTAAAATTAAAAATAGAACACAAAGAGAACATTTAGCACTTAAATTATTCGGTGCAGAACTAGAGACAAAAAAATTAAATGTAAAATGGTCTGTCTATAGTATTACATCTGAAGCTGAAAACCATTATGAAACTATAATAAAACCAAGACAAGAAAGACAGCTAAAACAACAAATTATTAATATGCATGAAAAGCGTTGGAATAAAACTAAAATTGCTGCTGAATTAGGGATTTCTATCAGAATAGTTAATAAATATGTTTGATTTTTTTAAACCATTTTTAATTACCTGTATTTTTGGCAAATCAAAAAAAGTATGCAGCGATTGCGACCTTATATTTGTTTATATATTATTATACTAAAAAACATGAGAATATTCCTAATTACTTTGCTAATTACCGCAGTAACTTTTGGTGGTTGCAAAAAGAAAAATCAAGAAAACTATGTCCTTTTTGGACATTTTTACGGATTCTGTCAAGGCGAAAAATGTATTGAAATATTCAAGCTCACCGATGAAAAATTGTATGAAGACCGTGCAGACAAATACCCAAGCCGGACTGAATTTTATGTAGGAACTTATGATGAATTGGATGCTCAGAAATTCAATGACACTAAAGACTTGATGGGCTCATTCCCTACCGACTTATTAAACGAAAAAGAAATAGTATTGGGCCAACCCGATGCCGGAGACCAAGGTGGTTTGTATATAGAATACTACAAAAATGGCGTTCACAAATTTTGGTTGTTGGACAATAACAAAAACGCTGTATCATCTAAATACCATAGTTTTATGGATAAGGTGAAGGAGAAGGTTGATAAACTACAGTAAACGAGGCAGGCTTGACCCCATTTGCCTCGCTTTGGCAAACACAAATGTTGCCAAATCGTTGCGGATTATATAACTCCAATCAATTTTTTACTATTTTCTTGATTGGAGAATTGGGCATTTAAAATACTTTCTCTCAATCCAGAATTATTATCTGTCCACACTTTGCCCCACAATTCTTCAATGCGTTTTATCATATTTTGCGGGGTGTTTTCTATATAACATAAGGGCTCTAATCCCGTATTTTTAACCATCATATTGTTCACCACACAAAACCTACTATTGTAAAGTGCGTTAATTAATTTCAGTTTAATCCCGGTAGCTTGAAAGGTGGGCAACACATTGATATGGGCTTGTTTGATGAGTTCAATTATTTGCTCGCTATTATAATTTGTGATGAGTTTAATATGAGGATAAGTAGCTGCCATATTCACCAATTGTTTGGAAGGATTATTTCCCGCTATAATAATAGGTTTGTCAATTTTATTAAATACTTCTCGCACCAAATACTTGGCTGCTTCATCATTTTCTCCCACACCTAAATTGCCATGATATAATATAAATTCACCACGGGGGGAACAGGAAATTATTTGTTCGTTTTCGTGAAATGGGGGAAGGTGAAACACATTCTTAAAACGTTTAGAAAGGTAAGCCACATCAGCAGGAGAGATAGCAGCAATATAGGAAGCATGCGTCAGATTTAGCTGAAATTTTTTGAGTTTTTCAGCCTCCACTTTAAAGAAATATTTCTTAAAATAGTTGGTCTCTACCAGTTCCAGATTGTTATAATAATCGTGCTCGATATTGTGTGTACGAACAATTTTAGTTCGGCCTTTTAATCGTTCATCTTTTAAATAGTAGCAAGTATGCAATCCCTCAAATAAAATGGGATAATTATTATTTTGCAGATTATCTATCAGCTCTTTGGTATTGCGGGTATTAATGATATAGGGCAATTTCCCATAGAAAGGATTTTTATATATATTGCGTTTATAATAATGTACTTCTTCGCAAATCTTATTCAACTCCTCCGTACGCTCACGACCATATTCGTAGCAGTGCAAAATAATTTTCACACGCGATTGTTGCAAGGCTTTTAGTTTATAGTACACATCTATTACCCCGCCATAGCTTGCAGGCCAAGGAATGTCGAACGATATCACATTTAAATGCTTACTTAATTTCATCAAACAATTGTATCAGTTTTTTTGATTCATTTTCCCAGTTCAATTCTTTTCTAGCTTCTATACATTTAGAGACCATTTGTTTGTAAAGGGTTGCATCGCCCAATAAAATATTGATTTCTTTTGACAATTCTTTTGGACTTATATCGGAAGTAATTCCCACTGGATATTGTGAGAGTATGTGTTCATATTCGGGAAATTTGCTGGAGATTGAAGGGGTGGCATATTGTATATAATCAAAAAACTTATTGCTTAATGAGTAATAATAGCTCAAGCCCTCATTCTCTAGCACATTATATCCCAATGTGGCCTCCTCGGTTAGCTGGTCCAATTGTTCAGGTTTATACAGGCCCTTAAAAATTATTTTATCGTGCCACGATAGATGACTGACCCTTTCTTTTAGATTATTTTCTATATCGCCCGCACCAACAATCCATAGCGTAGCATCGATATGCTGCATGGCTTCTATCAAGCACTCCAGCCCGCGTCCCCGATTTAATGCTCCTTGGTATATAATAAGTTTTCTGTTATACTTTTGGTTTATATAAGCATCATCTATTACCCTATTTTTTACTTGGGGTACACTGCGAATAACTTCAAATTTCTTATGCAAATTTGCAGAAAGGATTTTTGCCAATTCAGGTGCAACAGTATAACACAATTCTGCCTTTTTTACGCCAAATTTTTCAATCAATTTCCATATACTTTTTACCAATTTACGGTGAGTAACCTCGGGCACTTCGGTAAAATATTCGTGGGCATCGTATACCATTTTTTTTCGTTTAATTCGTGATACCAGTGCATGTGGCAAAATAGTATCAGTATCTATAGCTCCATATATATCAAACTTATTCATTAATAAAAAAAAGAACAATCTGATATTATACTCCGCATAAAAAAGCATACCTTTATTAAATATACATTTAATACGTTTCTGCTGATATGATTTTGTATCGAGTGGCTTGCTATTTTTTAGCAATCTCCCCACCAATAATATATGATAGCCATTCAACGACAGAGAACCGCAAATCCGCTGCATACGTTGGTCGTAGCTTAGGTCATTAATGACGGTAAAAACTATTTTTTTACCTGGGTTCAAATATGGGTTGTATTATAATTAAGTGGTACTACTATTGTGGTTGGCGAAAACGCCGAACCACAAGCAGTATATAATCTGTCTTGAGTATACATCTGCTTAAACAACCATTGTCTGTAGGTTCTCCGAAATTACCAAACGTCCCGCAGTTTTGGCTTTCACTTCTTCCACGGTTACATCGGGAGCAATTTCTATCAGTTTAAAACCTTCGGGCGTAATTTCGAACATGCCCAATTCGGTCACTACTTTTTTTACACAGGCCACGCCAGTTATGGGCAAATCGCACTTTGGTAATAGTTTACTTTCGCCTGCTTTATTTACATGTTGCATGGCTACTATAATATTCTCTGCCGATGCTACCAAATCCATGGCACCACCCATTCCCTTCACCATTTTGCCCGGTATTTTCCAATTGGCAATATCTCCCTTATCGCTCACTTCCATAGCACCCAATACCGTGAGGTGCACATGCCCACCACGAATCATCGCGAAACTGGTAGCGGAATCGAAGAAGGATGAACCTGCAATGGTGGTAATAGTTTGCTTGCCCGCATTAATTAAATCGGGATCTTCCTCCCCTTCAAATGGAAATGGCCCCATGCCCAACATTCCGTTCTCACTTTGTAATACTACATTGATGTTTTCAGGAATATAATTGGCTACCAAGGTGGGAATGCCTATACCTAAATTTACATAATACCCGTCTTTAAATTCGCGGGCTATGCGTTTGGCTATCTGGTTTTTATCGAGCATTGTTTTAATTGTTAATGGTTGGTGGTTAATGGCTTACGCCTGCTATTTGCAGCATATTGGATTGCAAATATAGGTGATTATATTTTTTCATAAAAACCATATAACAGCGGATTCCCTTTACGCACTTTTAATCTGATCTGTTTGATGCAGAATTTTTCGTGGGCTTTATTCCATAAAAAGAATTTTAGTTTCAAGTTATTTCCCAGTTGCTTGGTATCAGCCATATTCAAGCTGTGGATAGCTAAAAATTTGGACTTGTTTAATTGGAATATATCAATGTTTTGTTCTCGCCATTGCATCACTGTAGTATCATTGCTTAGTTGCGAAACTATGGAGGCATTTGCTATGATGGAGTCTGATTCTATTTCGTAAAATATATCTATAATATTATTCGGTTTTTTTAAAATTTTATCTATCTGAAATTCGTAAGCTGTGGTCCATTCAGTGAGAGAATCTGAAATGATAGGATTCGGGTTGAGAACGGAATCTAATAATATATCATTAACTACTTTATTGGGTTTGGTTTTAGAAAGTATATAATAGTTGCCTATAAAATAATCTTTCTTCACTTCTATATAAGGAAAATATTCTTGCAAATATGGCAACCACGTAGGGTCTTCGCTGCTCAAGGTACCATAAATTAACTTATCGCCTGTATATGATTTTAAAGTATCTTGAATGAATTTGTTAAACGAATCGGCATATAGATTCAAATCTATATATCTGAAATTGTAGTTATATTTCTCACCAAAGTAAGTATTGAATTTAGAATTGGTAAATAGCAAAACCAATGGTTTTTGTTTGGCTGTTTCATAATAACTATTTGCTTCTTGCAATATTTCTTGATGTGGAGATTTATAGAAATAACTATAATACTGCCTTTCGTTAATTAAGGAAGATACATTGATACAAAGTATGCATAACACCAAGGTGAGTGATAGTTTTGGTTTAATATTGGGAATATTCCCAAACAAACAAAAGAGTACAAATGGAAATGCGAAAATGAGTACACTAAATTGTAAAACGGGATTTATACGCACTGAATATATATATCCCACTAAAAAAACCAAGGCAAATATGATAAAGAAAAACCATACCATAGTGTTCTCAACAATATTTTTCAATCCCCAAACAAACAATATAATTACCGAGCACTTAACCCACCACGAAAAATGCATGATATAATCGAAATAATCTACTATAAACATAGCTGATGGTTGTGCCAGCCAACCTCCCACCCCACCTGTGTTTAGCTGATGTAGGAAGATATTGATATTGGGCAAATACATAGCAATAAGAACCAAGTTCCATACGATATATTTTATCCTGAACTCTTTCGCAATCAAATACAAACCCATCACACCCAATATGGCAATAGTGAGCAAACTAAAGTAATGTGTAGTAGCAGCTAGTATTCCAAACAATATATAAAGAGCGAGCGATTTGAAATCATATTTATTTTCTTTTACAATTTTGGTCCAATATATTATAAACAATAAAGTAAAAAACAATCCGCAGATATACGGTCTGGCTAGCTGTGAATAGAAAATGGTGTACTGTAAACTTGCGATGTAAGTGCAGCTAAGGAGAGACGCCGTTTCATTAAACCATTTTTTGCAAGCTAAATAGGTTAAGGGTATGCATGCAATGCCAATAAGCAAGAAAGGTAATTTGATCCAAACAGAATTTTCTCCTCCTATTTGAATCCAGTAGTACAAAAATAATTGTACCAAAGCCGGATGCCCATCGGGCTTGATTCCTTTTTCGAAAAGTTCGCCCAAACTGTCGTAATGGGTGCGAAAAATGGCACTCAGTTCGTCGTTCATTAAGGGAATATTGGCGAGGTCCCAAACACGCAAAATCGCTCCCACCAAGGTGATGAAAGCCACTAACAAGTATTCTGGTTTTATTTTTTTAAACATTTGAACTAGGTACAAAACTAAATGATGAAAGCTTTGTTTGTATCATAATGCCAAAAATAAACATTCACTGGTTTAGGAGAGATTTAAGATTGTATGATAATGCGGCACTCTACCA
Organism: Flavobacteriaceae bacterium; assembly: GCA_025363675.1. Classification (GTDB taxonomy): domain Bacteria; phylum Bacteroidota; class Bacteroidia; order UKL13-3; family UKL13-3; genus CANJUD01. The sequence continues at coordinate 14,906 of JANYDJ010000046.1, forward strand.
CGCATTAAAAAGTGATAAACCTGTATTATGCATATTTATTTTCGACAAAACTATATTAGACAAATTAGAAAATAAGTATGATAAACGCGTAGATTTTATTCACCAAACTATTATACAACTCAAAACCGAACTTGAACAAAAAGGTTCGTCATTACTCATTAAATACAATACTACGGAACTGGCTTGGAAAGAAATTACGAATGAGTATGACATTGCCGAAGTATTTACCAATAAGGACTACGAGCCCACTGCCATTGAGCGTGACGAGCAAATAAAAAAAATTTTGCAAACAAAAAATATTGCATTTCATAGTTATAAAGACCAAGTAATATTTGAGAAAGACGAAGTGGTAAAAGATGACGGCACACCCTATACAGTCTTTACACCTTATAGCAAAAAATGGAAAGCTAAGCTATGCTTCGACTCTACTTCGGCTGCTCGCTCAGTACAGGCTGCTC
>JANYDJ010000006.1 GCA_025363675.1 Flavobacteriaceae bacterium
TTGATATGAACTCCTTATATCAAGCATATTTAATGGATGCTATTACGGGAAATGATGTACAACTAAATACCCACAGCGATCAATTTGCAAGTGCGTTGGGACATGGCGGAGGTTACAGATTAGTATATTATAAAACTGCAACTATGTTAAGCAATTTACAATATGTTTTGGGCGATGATTTATTTATTAAATCCATGCAACATTATTTTGAGCAATGGCATTTTGCACATCCGTATTTCGAGGATTTTAGAAACAGTATTATAAACTATAGCGGTGTGGATTTGAACTGGTTTTTCGACCAGTGGATGGAAACTACCAAAGCAAATGATTACAGTATAGCCCATGTGCAGAAAGCCGGGAAACAAGATAACAAACATATATATCATATAACTTTTCATCGCAAAGGCCGTATGCAAATGCCGATAGATTTTACGGTGCATTTAAACGATGGCACTACCAAAGACTATTATATACCCAATACTTATTTTGTAAAGAAAACTACTGCCACCGTTTTACCTATTTGGCGTGGTTGGGATTTGCTCAATCAAACCTATACTGCAACAATATATTTAGATGGAGAAATTAGCGATGTTGTTATAGACCCATCGCACCGCATGGCCGATGTAAATTATTTAGACAATAGCAGCAAAATGCCAACTTATCTTAAGTTCGATTGGCCCGTTCGTCAGCCAAATAATTTCTATCAGTACCGCATGCGTTGGCGTCCCGATGTGTGGTATAATGGAATTGATGGAGTGAAAGCGGGATTAAATTTATCAGGAAATTATTTAAACCTAAAACATAAATTTGAATTAACCGCTTGGTATAATACTGGATTATTAACACGCCAAACTGCTAATCATGCATTATTTAATTATGCATTTAATTACGAGCATTTAGTAAGCCATGGACTCACCTTCAAATTAGATTCTCGTTTCCTAGATGGTTGGTTGGTTTTTAAAACTGGCTTTGAAAAAGTATTACAAAGTGGCAGTAAATTTAGTATATATTATAAAGCCATTAATACCGATTTTTATAGTGCAAATTATAGACTCGGATTTGATGCAGGAAGTGTGGGACAAAAAAATAATCTCAACCAACTTCGCACTATTTCTGCAATATATAGTGGTGGCCATAGTTACGATTGGGGCAAAGGCAATATGCAATATACACTTACTGCCCGTAGCAACTTCCTATTGTCGCCCGGGCAAAATAGTTATATAGAAGCTAAGGTGATTAATAATAACAGAATGGCAAAATTTGAATTGCGTTCACGTTTTATTGCACGCTATGGAGGCACACAAAATCCTATCCTATCATTATATGCAGCAGGTGCATCGCCCGAAGAAATGTATGATAATAAATTTGTTCGCAGTTATGGATTGTTGCCCAATGGTTGGGATAATTATGGAACCGTTACGGGACATTTTCAATACGGTGGTGGCCTCAATTTGCGTGGCTTCAATAGTTATTTACTACCCGAACAAAGAACCGTAAACGGACAAATAATGGTATTGCCCACTTATCAAACAAATATAGGAACATCAGTTAGTGCAGAACTTGATTTTGATGAATATATAAATATCAAACCAAAAGCATTTCGCAACTGGTTGCATTTCGATACCTACCTTTTTGCCGATGCTGGTGTTATGAACCAAAGCACATTTGACAAATTATTAATCAATACTTTTTATCCCCGAATAGATGCTGGACTGGGTATCTGTGCCACCATTAAAAAGTGGGGACGCTATAATGATATACAACCATTGACTATTAGATTTGATATGCCACTATTCCTAAACACACCACCATTTGATGCACCAGATTATTTTAAGTTTAGATGGTTGTTGGGTGTGAATAGAAGCTTCTAATTTTTGTCATGTTGAGTTACAAAAAAGATTATAGACGCAAGATAAAAGACTATAGATTTGGTGTTAAGTAGGCGGGAGGTATCAAGACAATAATTTATATTACCGGCGGGTTTCAGCCTACGGAACCAATATAATTTATAAATTGTGTAAAACCTTGTTATTAACTTGAGCATTATTTATATCGTTGGAAATGCCAGAAGTTCTTTACATTTGTAAAAGATATATCATATATATATGGCAAAAATTACATTAAAAGGAACGGGACAATTAAATGGACCTGCTATTATCAATAAGACAATGTTGAAACTAACTAATAATTATGAAATTGTTACACGATAACTTAACCGACCTATTTAATAATTTTGCAAAAGGTGATGGGCTTGTTGCTGAAATTGCAGCACGTGGTTTTGTTTATTCAGAAACTGAACGCAAAAAAATTTTGTTTGTAGGTATTAATCCTTCTTATCCTGAAGGTGAAGAACGAACAAGAAAAAATTATTCATACAAACCACTTGAAGCAGTGGAAGGATATGCAAAGCATTACAAAAAATTCCATGACATTGCTGAAAATTGTGGAGTTGGCCATGATTGGACTTATATGGATTTACTTTATTTTAGAGAAACGGATCAGAATAAAATAACCGAAATAATCCAAGATAACTCGGGAGCTGAATTTGTTTGCGAACAACTTCGATTATCTATAAAACTTATAGAAGAATTGTCTCCAGATTTAATCATAGTTTGTAATAGTGGGGCAAGGCAGTTCTTTGGTATCGATAAAAAAGAAAATGAAGATGGCTCAGCATCCAATATTTGGATGGGTTATAACTTTACATTCGATGAAAAATTCGGTGTTGATGTTATAACAAGTATAAACAAAGAATCTATTAGAAAAGTAAAATCCGAAACTCTAATTGGCACACCAGTATTATTTACAAGTACTTTAATCTATATGGATGCCTCGACAAAAAAACGTTTAGAATGGCAAATAAAAAAAATATTGAAATACCACCCAATATTTTTCGGTACTCAGTATAATAGAGAAGATCGTTTAGAGATATTATTGAAACAATTAGAAAATTTGACGGAACAAATTGAAGGAACCAGAAAATTGAAAAACATACAAGTAAAAGAGCAAGATTATAATCAAGCTTCAGAACTGCGAGACAAAGAAATTGCGGAGACTAAAAAAGCAGTTGAATATATTTTATCTGTTTTACTAACTTCGTAAATATATAAAATGGAATGTTCTAATATCCTAAATCTAATTGGCCTAACTCTTAATGGTATTGGTGTTGTAATATTATTTTATACTGGATTGCCTGCAAAAGCATATGATGCTGCTCAATACATAGAAACTGAGAATACACCAGACTTAATTAGAACTAAGTCTTTATCTAAATTTGCTTTGGCATTAATTCTTTTGGGTATTATCTTTCAAATACTAGCGGTGTTAATGATTGAATGATGAAGGCTTGGATTATAACTTGGGAATGGGATGGAGAGCATGCTGCTGTGGCTGATAAGGTAATAGGGTTTTTAAATCCACGCTGGTCTGCTAATAAAATCTTGCCCATCATAGAGTTCATATACAACCAAAGCACATCAACGATATCAGAAATGGCAAACTATGCAAAAAAGCCTTCCAACAATACATACAAACCCATAATTGACTTTAACACAAGAATTAGGTGTGGTAGCAATCCCTATATTTTTGCAAGAAAAGTTGAAGAGTTAAAAATCTCTATTGATAAAAAAACCAAATTTGAAAATATAAGCTGGGTAGAATTACCAATATATGAACCTGATTACGATAAAGGCTTTAAGCTTGTCAGAGGTAAATTGACTCAAGAATATAAACGCAAATTAACAGGTCCCGTTTCTAATGAAATGATATGGGATAAAGAAAAAGGAGATTATAAAAATTGGTGGCTCAAACTATAAGTATTCCACTCTACATTGCAAAAATAAAACCTGTGTTCATAATACCCCGCCAACCCTAGTTTTGGTTTTTCACTCCCTCGACCTCACCCTAAAGAACATAAAGTGTGTAAGCATAATCAACATCACAGTTGCAACGGTACTTGTTACGATACGCAATAACGTTTGCAGAATTTCGGCGAAGGTAAATACTTCGGCGAAGAACAAAACAAAGTGGTGAACGAAGCTACAAACGGTAGCATATATTAAAAACCATTGCACATCGGTGCTGGCAATATCGGGTTGGCGGATGGTATCTAGTTGGTCTTTGCTGAGTGTGGTGCGGAGATAGAAAATTCGGAAATAAGCTAAGAATACGGTGGCAAATGCACAGAGACCTTGGGTATTATAAAACACATCTACCGACATTCCCAATATAAATCCTGAAAGTAGCAACCAACCTGGGTTTAACTGCACAGGCAACATCAGAATAAACATGATATATAATTGCGGATTCACAAAAGTGATATCGAGTTTTTTGAGTATAAAAACCTGCACTGCTACAAACAGTATAAAGCGGGTAATATGTAACATCAAATCTCTTATCAATGTTTCGGTGCATTAGGTTGAACTGGGTTTTTCTCTTGTGCCTCGGCATTTGTTTCCAACTGCTGCACTTCTTTTTTCATCAAACTATTTACTATATATACTGCTGATAAATTTCCAAAATCGGTAGCGAGTTTTATTTTGAGTTTGTAGAAATTTCCTCCTGCATCATAGTCAACCACCTCTACTTTTCCTACATTAATTCCCTCAGGAAAAATACTACTGAACCCTGAAGTTATAATATCCTGCCCTACCTTCACATTTACATGCTTATTAATATCGGTGAGTGTGCCATACTGTGGGTTTTCACCGTCCCACACCAAGGGGCCAAAGTATCCATTTTCTTTTATCTTTACACTTATCTGTGCATTTTTATTTAAGAAACTTTGCACGCTACAAAAATTCTCGCTGGCTTCCATTACAATACCCACAATACCTGTGCTGGTAATCACTGCCATATTTTTGGCGATACCGTGTTTGATACCTCGGTTTAGTATCAAAAAATTATTTCGCAGGTTGGTGGTGCTGTTTATTACCCTTGCAGGTATATAACTAAACTGTTGCTTGAGTCCGCTATCCACTTTGGTGGTTTCACCAATATTGCCATTATAGAATGACTGTATAACACCACTGCGGTACTTGGCATTTTCTTGCAGTAGTTGGTCGTTTACATCACGCAATTTCAAATAATCAGTAAACCAACTTACCGATTCGTAAAACTGCCCCACCATATAATTGGAGGCATTGACTACTGCGGTATTTTGAAAATTATTGTTTTTCGCCAATAAATAAAAGCTCACTGTTTCCAATCCTATAAATAGGAAGAACAAATAAAATTTTTGAAAGAACAGGATTAGGTTCCGCATATATGCTGCGTGGTGTTAACCTGCCTCACTTTAGGGCATCAAGAATTTGAATCGGTGAATATTTTTCAGTGCAATACCAGTTCCGCGAACAACCGCTTTCAAAGGATCATCAGCTACATGCACGGGCAGCTTGGTACGACGCGATACGCGTTTATCTAAGCCGCGGAGCAAGGCACCCCCACCTGTAAGATATAATCCGGTTTGATATATATCCGCAGATAATTCTGGAGGGGTTATTTCCAAGGCTTTGAGAATCGCTTCTTCAATTTTTGAGATTGATTTATCCAATGCCAAAGCGATTTCGCTATACGTAACCACTACTTGTTTTGGAAGTCCGGTAACAAGGTCACGCCCGTTCACTTCATAATCGGGGGGCGGGTTATCCAAATCGGGCAATGCTGCACCAACTTCAATTTTTATAGTTTCAGCAGTACGCTCACCAATCAATAAATTATGCTGACGACGCATATAGTCCAATATATCGAGTGTAAATTCATCACCAGCAACGCGAATGCTCTCGTCGCAAACAATACCTGACAGGGCGATAACAGCAATCTCCGTAGTACCACCACCGATATCGATTACCATATTTCCCATGGGTTCGGCCACATCAATCCCAATTCCGATAGCAGCGGCCATAGGTTCGTGAATGAGGTAAACCTCTTTACCACCGGCACGTTCGGCACTGTCACGCACGGCACGTTTTTCTACTTCGGTAATTCCTGAAGGGATACAGATAACCATTTTAAGGCTGGGGCTAAAAAATCTTTTGCCCGGGTTTATCATGCGTATCATACCGCGTATCATGTGCTCGGCTGCTGTGAAGTCGGCAATAACACCGTCTTTCAAGGGGCGAATGGTTTTGATATCGTCGTGCACTTTGCCGTGCATCATCATGGCCTGTTTGCCAATGGCTATCACTTCTTTGGTTGAGCGATTTATAGCAATTATGGACGGTTCGTCTACAACTACTTTGTCTTTGTATATGATGAGCGTGTTGGCTGTGCCCAAATCTATTGCTAACTCCTGGGTAAGGAAATTAAATAATGCCATTCTTTGTCAAATAAGTAGGTTGTTGGTTGTGGATATTTTTAAAAGTGCTGCAAGTTAGCTTGCCTTTGGGTGATTTTGCAAACGGAAAGAATAAAATGTTATGGACACAATGTGGATTGCTTAACGGGAGACAGCATTTACGATTTACGATTTACGATTTACGATTTACGATTTACGATTTACGATTTACGATTTACGATTTACGATTTACGATTTACGATTTACGATTT
>JANYDJ010000066.1 GCA_025363675.1 Flavobacteriaceae bacterium
TTTCTTTACGGTATTGATAATTTCTTGTTTTTCTGCTGAGGTGCAATTGTTTAAAGTATATATAAGTGGCAAGGTCATTTTGCGTTCCTTTATATCAATACCTCGGGGTTTGCCAATGTCTGCTTCGCTATAATCAAGTATATCATCTTTTATTTGAAAGGCAGTTCCTATTTTTTCACCAAATGCTATCATCCGTTTTACTTCTTCATCGCCAGCACCTGCCGATGCTGCACCCACTGCACAACATGAGGCTATTAATGACGCAGTTTTTTTTCGAATAATATCATAATATATAGCTTCGGTAATATCCAATCTACGTGCTTTTTCTATTTGCAATAATTCTCCTTCACTCATTTCTCGCACGGCATTGCTCACTATTTTAAGCAAGCCAAAATCATTGTTATCTACTGAGAGCAATAATCCCTTGGCCAATAAATAATCGCCCACCAGCACGGCAATTTTGTTTTTCCAAAGTGCATTAATACTGAACATACTCCTGCGTTCGTCGGCATCATCCACCACATCATCGTGCACCAAGGTTGCGGTATGTAATAACTCTACCAGCGATGCACCACGATAAGTTGCCTCGGTTATACCTCCGTGCAAATTGGCTGTGGCAAATACAAATAAGGGACGCAACTGTTTGCCTTTGCGTTTTACTATATAGGTCATCACCGTGTCCAACAAGGGGACACTGCTTTTCATAGCGAGTCTAAACTTTTGCTCAAATTGTTTGAGCTCGTTTTCAAAGTCTTTTTTTATGAGATCGAATGATGACAAATGAGGCGTAGTATAATAAGCGTAATTATACTACAAACTAAAGGGCAAAGTGGTTTTGAAAAAAATAAAATTTATCTCATCCCAGTTCTGCAAACAGAACATCCCCTCTCCGCACGGAGAGGGGTGACAAGCAAAGCAATGTCAGGGTGAGGTAAATTTTATTTTTTGGGGTGGATAGTATCGTATTTAATAATACTATCTCGGCCTACAGATTTGAGCATTTCGTAGCGATTGCTATCAGCTTTCAGCACTTCTTTGTCTGAGAGGTTTTGGGGAGCCATAAATAGGGACAAGACAAACAGTATTATGAAAACAAAAATAATCAAGACAAAATATTGCCATTTAAGTTTTTCCATTGCTATTCAAATTTAGTATGATAACTCTGCAATAACTTTATATATAATATCATATCATATTGGTATTGCAATAAACTGGCTTCTGCTTTTTCCAATCGCTCTTCGGCTGATTCAACTGCGAAGTAGGTGGTATTTCCCAACTCAAACGCCTTGCGTGCCAAGTTCGTTTCTGACCGAAGATACTCTAACTGTTTGTTTATTATTATATATGCTTCCTGGGTAAGTTTAAGTTGCTCTTTCAACTGATTTATTTTTGATCGGAGTTCGAAATCGAGTTGTGATATTTTATAGTCATATCTTTTCTGCTCAATCTGCGATTGTGATATAAGCGACTGAGGTTGCATTTTATTGAACAAGGGTATATTGACATAAAATGCTACATATTTTGATAGGTTGGTATTAAACTGCGTGCTCAGTTCAATCTGCACCAAACTTGAGCTACGGGTTACCCATCCCGCCATAATTCCCGCAGTGGGGTAACGTGTTGATTTATATAAATTGATACGCTGAGTTTCGAGCGATGCCATACTTTGATAGGTATGATAAAGAGGGAAATTACTTACTGAAAAATCATATTCTTGTACTACTGATACGTCTATTTTTTCGGGAGCTTTTATATTGATTGAATCTGTAGTATAACAAATACCTTGAATTTGTTTATAATACAAATTCTGTTGGTTTTTCATTTTGGCAATATTCAATTTATATAATTCCACATACGATTCAATATGCGGAAGTTCCTTGGCTGCCAATACACCCGCTAATATCATATTTTTTACTTCTTTCTGCTTCGATTGCCACTGCTCTTCCACTTTCATGGCTTGTACAACTTGTGCATCTGTTTGCCAGTATTTATAATATAATATTATAACCTGGTTCTTTAAATCGAATAGATTTTGACGGTATTGCTGGTGTGATACCTGCTTGCCCACATCATACATTTGACCTGTATAATAGTTTTTACCCCCATCGAACAGCAACCAATCAGATTGTATATTGAGCGAATATACCTGACTACTAAAATTGCTCAGCACATTGGTGGCGGGGTCGATAAACAAACCCCAATTGTAGGTATTTCGCATAGTTGCTGAGAGCTGCGGCAAATAATTATAGTTATTATATTTGGAGGCCTGCTCATACTTCATACTATCAATTGCGGCATCATTAATACTTGTGTTGTTTTTGAAAGCAAGCAATACCAAATCATCCAAGCTAGCTGCTTGCTGAGCTTTTGCTTGTGTAATAAAGAGCAATATATATATCAATATAAAGCTATTCTTCATCAAAAAACAAATTAACGTGTTGTACTTTATCTATCAATTTTAATTCTTTCACCAATACTTGGCTGTTCTCTTCTTTCTTTAATTTAATATAATATGATAATTCCAGGTACTGGTTGTTCTCTTCGCCCAACGCCTTTACATTAACCAATGAATATTTCCGACAAAACTTTGATATGATAGTACTGGCATCGAACCCATCATCTGTTTTGGCACTTACCACCATCTGTAAAAGAAAATCACGTTTGCGAGGGGCGGACAGGTTTACCTTTACTATCACATAAAAAACAACACCTACTAAAATAGTCCCCAATAAAGCAACTTCATATATGCCCACACCACTAGCAAGACCAATGGCCAATGCAAAAAAGATAAACATTATATCCTGTGTATCTTTAACCGCCGTTCGGAAACGGATGATGGACATGGCTCCCACC
>JANYDJ010000068.1 GCA_025363675.1 Flavobacteriaceae bacterium
GGTTTCTTTACCAGTGTCCATTCTATTACTAGCCAGGTGATAGCAGCAAATGATGCGGCTACATCGGTATTTAAAAATGCAAGTCCGGTTACGGCATTCACATCTAATGCACTTCCTGCATTAAATCCATACCAACCAAACCATAATAATCCAGTACCGATTGCAATAAGGGGAATACTGTTTGGTGGCGATGCGGTATCTCTTCTTCTGCCTACATATATAACAGATGCCAAAGCTGCAAAACCTGCTGTAGCATGTACCACAATACCACCTGCAAAATCAAGTACACCATGCACGGCCAACCAGCCACCACCCCATACCATGTGTGCAAAAGGATAGTATACAAATACCTGCCAAAGTACTAAAAATATAATATATGATTTAAAACTTATGCGGTTCACAAATGCACCTGTAATAAGTGCAGGAGTTATAATAGCAAACATCATTTGATAAGCCATAAATACAAACTCGGGCAGTTTGGTATTTCCAGCAAAAGGGGTATTGAGGTCAATGCCATTCATAAATGCTTTGTCGAGATTGCCAATAACGCCGCCCAGCATATCGGTGCCGTGTGCCATGTCGCCACTAAAGCATAAAGAGTAGCCGCAAGTAAACCACATAATAGTGGTAATTCCCATCGAAACAAAACTCTGAATCATGATTCCAAGAATGTTTCGTTTTCCGGCAAGTCCTCCATAAAAGAAGGCAAGTCCGGGTGTCATTAGCATAACGAGGCTTGTTGCGAGCAGCATAAAGCCTGTGGTTCCAGTATCAAACATAATTTTTATTAATTAGGGGTGAATAATATATAATCCCAATCACTATCAGGATGTTTTTTTAAAATGAAATTCCAACATTAAGGTGCATTTCCATACGAGTATTTGTTGCCTTACCATTTGTTACAAATATGAGCTCATCTTTTTTGGTTTGAATTTGTCTTCCTTCTATTCTTATATATGAATTATCGGTGGGTTTATACTCTCCTCCAACCGTAACTCCCCATAAGCTGTAACCCAATTGTCTTCCCATATTGTCAGGATACTTGGTGCACAAAAATCCTGAAGGGTCTTGAAATATTTCGAACCTGCTATATACACCATGTACTTTTTTTATTTTATATTTTGCAGTAATTAATCCACTAAACATGGTGGCAGTTTTTATATTGTTAGTGTCTCTCATATCTGAATGTTGTTGGGTACCATAGTCTCCGCCTACTTGCAGTTTCCACCGTTTACCATCGTAATTCATAAACAAATTTTGGTAAACCCGCATTTGTGCTACACTGCCATCAGGGGCATCGTCGCCTATATAATTACTATAGCCTAATGCAACTTTATCATTCAATGCATAGTTCACCAGCAATCCCAATGATTTCTTTTTATTGTTCTCTATATATATATTATAACCATTGAGTACAAAAAGATTTACTTCAAGTTTTTTATGCTTATAATTTAATCTAACGCCACTTTCATAATAGGGTTCGTGGAATGTGCCCACAGCTACTGAGCTTGTAATATTTTCTTTGGGAAGCACGCCCTCTGTACCCACATGGGTTCTAAAAAATCCTGCATCGAGCCACAGGCCTTTTCTTAATCTAATTCCTGCATGGGCTTCCATAATTGCATTGTAAGTAGCATCCCAGGTACTCTTGGCAATATCGCCAAAATGCATAGTTACAATGCCTCTATATTTATCGCCATCGTATTGAGCGGTAAACAACATGGTATTAAGGCCGAACTGATTGCCCCGAGAATTGACGGAAGGCCATTTTTGGAAATTCCCGTGAGCCATAGAGTCGGAGAATGCTGCATAATAGCCATCCACGTAGCCACTTAATTTCATGGCGGGTTCGGTTGAAGTTTGTGTGAATCCCTTTTGCGGCAAAGTGGCCAAGGCTAGGGAAAGTAGCGTAGTTGCTGGTAAAAATTTTAGTTTCATATATTATGATTATGTGATATAATTAAACGTAATTTTGGAACTTAAAGGGGTCGAAGGTAAATGTTTATGATTTAAATCACAAAATATTTTTATACAGGCAGAAGGCAAAGTGTCCTAAAAAAAATCACCTTTTTTTGAGATAGCTATTTATATAAGGTCGGTATCGAATTGTATTTGCACGTTGCAAAATTAGCAGATAAATCTCCCTACATTCGCACAAAAATTATGGTTGGTGGGGACAAAAAATTATGGTTGGTGGGGACACCAACCATGGACAAATCTCGAAGAGATAACACTATTATAACATGAACACCTGCAGCGTATCGATATCCCCCAGATGGTGGCTGAGTGCACCCACAAGTGGTTTAACCAAACCCTCACAAAGGTAAACGACAGCGTGGTTCGCCTGGGCATTGTTGAAGGCGAATACCACTGGCACAAGCATGATAATGACGATGAGTTTTTCTTCGTCCTCTCAGGCCAATTATTGATTGACCTCGAAGACCAAACTATAGAACTAAACCCACAGCAGGGCGTAACCATACCCAAAGGTGTAATGCACCGCCCCAGGGCACCCATAAAAACGGTGATGCTGATGATGGAGACGAGCGAGATTGAACCAACGGGGGATTGAAGGTGAACCGAACTTAATCCTCTCCCCTCAGGGGAGAGTTAGAGAGGGGCTATATTATCTCCCTTGTTTTAGCTTAGGTATAGGAAACAACTCGTGGTATTTCGCTTTTTGTGCAATAGCTATTGCGTTTTATTGTATTGTCGTTGGGTTTATTGGGTTTTGGCGTATGTTTGTTGCGTATATATACGAGTTATGTGCAACCGCTAACCGCTCCGATTGAGCATTGTGCGAACCCGAAAGTTTATCGCTCCGAACAAAAAAAATAAAAACTGGACAACAACCGACAGTGCTTTTAATGCCAACGCTTCAAAAAATAAATTTGTAAAAAAAGCCCACCGCACCCAACCGCACAAAACACACTTTCATTTTTTTTGCTCACACACGAACCCAACCCGAAAAAAAATGAAAGAGTGTTTTCTCCAACGCTTTAAGAAAAACCATACTTTAGAACTGCGAAGCAATCACGAACACCAGAACCTAAAAACATACAGTGAGTAATCCTATCTTTGAAAACTATTATAATTGTAAATGGCAGAGGCAAAAGCAAGAATAAAAATCAATAAACTGTTGGAGGAAGCAGGTTGGCAGTTCTTTTCGGAGAATGGCAAACCTGCTAACATTGTTTTGGAGAGTAACACCAAAATAACACAGCAGCAACTTGACGAGTTTGGTGATAACTTTGAAAAGACCTCAAACGGTTTTATTGACTACTTGCTTTTAGACGACAAAGGTTTTCCGTTGATAGTTTTGGAAGCCAAGAAAGAAGAAATAAATCCGCTTGCTGCAAAAGAGCAAGCAAGGAAATATGCAACGGCACAAAAGTGCCGTTTCGTAATTCTTAGCAATGGCAATCAGCATTATTTGTGGGATTTGGAGAGAGGAAATCCAAACATTATTTCAAAATTCCCGACACCTGAAACAGTTGGTGCTTACACTTCTTTCGTTCCGAATCCAAATAGTTTGATTGCTGAAACTGTGAAAGAAGATTACATCGTTACCACTCAAAAACCTGATTACAGCAAAGACCCCAGATGGATTGATGAAACGCAACGCAAAAATTATCTGGAGGAAAACAAACTTCGTTTGTTGCGATACTATCAAGTGAACGCAGTTGAGAAAATTCAACAGGAAGTAAAAAACGGAAAAGACCGTTTTCTTTTTGAAATGGCAACAGGCACAGGAAAAACTTTGACCGCAGCAGCAGTAATCAAATTGTTTTTGCGGACAGGAAACGCAAGACGGGTTTTGTTTTTAGTTGACCGTTTGGAATTGGAAGACCAAGCCGACAAAGCATTCAAAGAATATTTACGCAACGACTATCAATGTTGCATTTACAAAGAGAACCGTGACGACTGGAGAAAAAATGAGATTGTAGTTTCAACTGTTCAATCATTTTTATTCAAGAATAAATACAAACGGATTTTTGCACCAACAGATTTTGATTTGGTTATTTCAGACGAAGCACACCGCAGCATTGGAGGAAACAGCAGAGCAGTGTTTGAATATTTTGTTGGTTACAAATTAGGTTTGACAGCAACGCCAAAAGATTATTTAAAGAAGATTGACCCCGACAAACTAAACGAGAAAGACCCAAGAGAATTGGAAAGAAGAATGTTGTTGGACACCTACACAACCTTCGGTTGTGCAGATGGCAAACCTACTTTCCAATACAGTTTGTTGCATGGAGTGAAAGACGGTTTTCTTGTGAATCCTATTGTGGCTGATGCACGAACTGAAATCACAACGCAACTTTTATCTGATAAAGGTTACAGTGTTGTAACCACTGATGAAGAAGGTAAAGACACCACCGAAGAATTTTTTCAAAGAGATTTTGAACGAAAGTTTTTCAGCGATAACACGAATACAATTTTCTGCAAAACATTTTTAGAGAATGCACTTCGTGACCCTGTTACTGGTGAGATTGGGAAATCAATTTTATTTTGTGTAAGTCAGAACCATGCAGCGAAGGTTACTCAAAAGCTGAATGAGTTTGCCGATAGAATGTTTCCTAACAAATATCAATCTGATTTTGCAATTCAAGTAACATCAAGAGTTACCGATGCACAGCAGTTCACAATAAATTTCACCAACAACAATTTAAGCGGCACAGGAAATTTTAATCAACTTTACAAAACAAGCAAGACAAGAGTTTGCGTAACGGTAGGAATGATGACCACTGGTTACGATTGTCCCGACTTGTTGAATGTTGGTTTGATGCGACCCATTTTTTCACCAACAGATTTTATTCAAATCAAAGGCAGAGGAACACGGAAGCATAATTTTTTGAAA
>JANYDJ010000075.1 GCA_025363675.1 Flavobacteriaceae bacterium
TTTCAAAAAAATGAAGAAATAACTATATACAATACCTTGGGGCAAATGGTACACAAGCAAACTACCAACCAGCAACAAACAACTGTAAACCTCAGCCACCTGCCCAAAGGCATTTACTTTCTGTGGCTTGGCGATGAAACAAAGAAAATTGTAATAGAGTAAAATAAACTTAAAATAATAAAAAACCCGCCATGCAGCGGGTTTTTTGTTTGCCTGTATCCGTTGGCTAAAGCCAAACGGCAATGAATAGTGGAGTATTTCGAGATTGTATAAAATTGGTTTGTGGAAATACCCGTTATCCCCAGAGTTATTCTACGGATGCTATGATAAAAATAAGTCTCCTACTCATGCCTAATGCGTAATCTGGTTTTAATCTGATAATCTCCTCAACCATTTTTCAAATGTTTCTTTGTGAACACCCACCAGTCGCTTAAATACAGCAGGTCTTATATGTTTTATTTCTTCCCATTTCATATTCAAAGTTTATACAGAAATTTTGAATACGAAAAGCAATCGCATAAAAGTTTTGCCCAAACTATTGTGAATTATGAAAGAGGTCTAGTGAAAAGAGGAACCACTAAGGTGTATCGAAGAAAAATATTAAAAACGAAGATTGTTTATATTTTGGCTATTACCCTTTAATTGTTTCTAAAAAACAACTTGTAACATCAGTTCCTTTCCGCCACGTAATATTTTGCAGGGAACTTTATCGCCTTTATTATGTTCGCCCAATGCTTTCATATACTGTAGCATGTCGTTGGTTTTAATGCCGCCCAATTCTATAATAATATCTCCTTTCTGAATACCGGCTTTGCCTGCAGGTTTTTCAGCTGTTACACCATCTACTTTTATACCGCTAGCTTCATACATATAATCGGGCATTATACCCATAGTTACTTTGTATTGTGTGCGGCTGGTTTCAATATCTTTGGTGGGAGTAAATGTTAATTTACCCTGTTTATCCATTTGCAAAATAATATGATATATATAGTAAATCACTTGTGCTTCACCTTCATAGTTTATATAAATTTCATCATCATTTGGTTTGTGATAATCCATGTGATTACCTGTGAAGAAATGCAACACTGGAATTTTTTCTTTGTAGAAAGAAGTATGATCACTAGGGCCTACTCCAGATTCTGATTTTTTAATGCTGAAAGGGATGTTTTTAATACTATCGAGTAAACCCCACTGAGGCGATGTACCTGTGCCATTAACAGCTAGTATGTTTTTGGTGGAATCGAGACGACCTATCATATCCATATTGAGCATATAGTTAAAATCTCGAACGCCAAAACCCATATCAGCCACAAAATGGCTGGAACCATAAAGGCCCAGTTCTTCGCCGCTAAAGGCTACAAATATATAATTGTTATTGGCGGTGTTGGGGTCATTTTTAAGTTGGCTTGCAAGCTCGAGCAAAGCAGCTACTCCACTGGCATTGTCGTCGGCACCATTGTGTGCTTCAGGTTTGCCTTTGTGCAGGCTTCCTGATATTTCACCCATTCCCAAATGGTCGTAGTGGGCACCAATTACCACAGTTGTGTCTTTTTTGTTGTCAATAAAGGCTATCGCATTATGACCCGTTTTCTCTTCTTTGATAATCTCAGTTTCGATAAAAAAAACAGGGTCTTTACTTTGTCTGCCTATAGCTGTGATACGCTTATCACTACAAAAAACAATGGGGATACTTTTACGATTCGATTTCACTTTAAGAGAGGAATCAGGGTTGAAGGCAGAGTCTTGGTCGTTTATAAATACAATGCCTGCAGCACCATTTTTAATTGCTAAATCGATGCGAAAATCTATATCATAAGCAGCATAGGCCGAATGAATTTTAGCATCGGGATAGCCCACTTTTATTACAAATATTTTTCCTTTCAGTTGTTCTTTATCCATGGGGGCATAATCATCGTGGTTCATTTTGGGAGCTGATATTCCAAAACCCATGGTAACTGCTCTGGCAAAAGCAACGCCATTTCCACTATTGTTTAAAGGATAAAAAGCTTTATACAATGGAAAATTTCCATTGTTCCCGCTTTCTATATATTTAAGTGAATTTTTCTTTCCCAAATATACTTTGGAAGTAAATTTAAAGGGCTGTATATAATTATCATAAGGAAGCATAGGCTGCAGGCCCAATGCTTTGTATTGTTTTACTATATAGTCTAATGCAATAGTTTCGCCCCGAGTACCTGTGGCACGCCCTTGCAAAGAATCGTTTGCCAAAAACAAAATATGTTTTTTTAAATCAGCTTTTAGTTGTGCATGGGGTTTTACAAATTGGGCATAGGTACTACTACAATATAATAATACTATAAAAAAGAGAATACGATACATAGGAAGTTTATGAGGTATATGAGCTACAAAATTAGCCAATATGGTGAAACGGTTTTTTATATTATTATAATACATTATTAAGTTGCAATACTTTTACAATCATTATCATGCTAATAATGCTGGCAAATACTAATTTAAGTGTAAATGGTTTCATGGTTTTAGCAGCTAGTACTCCTAATGGTGCGGTAACAAATACACCCAATATTAGTGGCAGCACTAATGGGTAGACGATATAACCTGTCTGTAGGTTGTGAACCTGTTGAATATTATTGGCAAAAATATATAATAAGCCATTGCCAAACGCCAAAATAGGTATAACACCAGTAGATATAGAAGTTGCTTTTTTGATATTAATTTTTAACAAGTTGGTAAACACAGGAACCATTACAATACCACCTCCCAAGCCCGATATAGAAGTAACTATGCCCGTAAAGAAACCCGTAATTCCCATTTTAGTTGCATTGGGGAAATTGCTGTTCTCAATCTCGTTTTTTTGCTTATCGAAAAACATACGGAATACTAAAGGAGCTAACATACAAAGAAACACCAAGGTGAAACTTTTCTTATCATATAAAAACCATTCATCTTCTATGGAATAGGTCATCACTAGCGTGCTTACCAAGGCGGGCCATGTGGTTTGCATTACTTGCTTTATATAAAAATTGTTTATCTTTATTTGCTTATAGGTAATAACAATGCCCGAAAATATGATAACAAATAATGAATTGGCCAAAATAAATTTGACAATATCTATATCATATACTCCTAATTTTTTTAGATAAAACTCTAGTGCTGGAATAAATAATAAACCACCGCCAACACCCAACAGGCCGGATATAAAACCTCCAAGCAATCCAAATAGTAAGATAATTATATAGTCTTCTATCAGCATTTATTAGTGGTTATTAATTAGTGCCATACGGCAGATAAAATTACCTAATATATTTCAATTTCCGCCTGTTTAAACTGAAATTGAAATTGAAATATATTAGGGCTTCAATAACTTATTGAATAAAGCATCATTGTTGATAGCATTAACGGCCTCGATAATA
Organism: Flavobacteriaceae bacterium; assembly: GCA_025363675.1. GTDB lineage: Bacteria > Bacteroidota > Bacteroidia > UKL13-3 > UKL13-3 > CANJUD01. Next base: position 3,393 of record JANYDJ010000075.1, read on the forward strand.
TCAGGATCGTCATCCCATGAGTTCTCATAAGTGCCCCTGTCATGGTAATAACGTTTTACTATTTCTCGCTCAATCAATATTTTTATCTCCTCTTTGTATTTAATCACATCCGATTTTTTGTTGTTGTATAATTCCGTTTTTAATTTTTCATATTCTTCTTTAATCGATTCAAAATACTTTTCTTCTTCAGCTTTCTTTTTTAGTTCTTCTAATTGTTTTTCAGTTTTGGTTTTATAGTCATAGCTTTTTGCTGAAACTGAGCTCACAAAATCTTCGAAATCCTTGTCAGTAATTTTAAAATTCTTAGGCTCTGCAATCGTCTTATGCTCTTTATAATACTTCGATGCAAAATCGAATACCAATTGTTTAGCCATAAGGCTTTGCGTTACTGCACTATACTTTACTTCATCCACCTTAATATCGGGTGTGATGCCACCACCATCAAAAACTTTTCGGCCATTTTTTGTTTTGAACGCTTTTTTCAAAGAGTCTGCAATCTCGCCAACTGAACCATCTTCATTACGGTGCGTATAATCTAGAGCTTGGATACATCGACCTGATGGTGTATAATACTTCGCCGTTGTAACTTTTAACTGGGTGTGATAGCTTAATTCTCGGGTACTTTGCACCAAGCCCTTGCCAAATGAGCGTTGACCTATTACAATTCCTCTGTCCAAATCTTGAATGGTGCCACTCACTATTTCAGAAGCAGATGCAGAGCCTCTATTGGTGAGCACCACTACTTGTATATTCTCGTCGATGGGTAGCTGCATAGTTTTATATTCTTTTTCCCATTCTTTTACTTTGCCTTTGGTGCTTACCACCAGTTGGTTTTTGGGCGAGAAAACATTTACTACATTTACTGCTTCAATCAATAACCCGCCGGGATTGCCTCTCAAGTCGAGTATCACTCCTTTAATGGATGGATTTTTTTCATTCAGTTCTTTCAGTGCTTTTGCAACATCATTTCCAGCATCGCTTCTAAAATCGCGAAGTTTTATGTAGCCCACTTTTTCGTTTATCATTCCATAATAGGGTACGTTCTTTACTTTTATTTCTTCGCGTTCAACTTCTTTAAGCATTTCTCCCTCGCCATCACGTTTAATTTTTATTTTCAGTTTGGTTTTGGGTTGGCCTTTCAATAATTTACTTGCATCGGAAGTGCTTTTGCCAAGCATATTTATACCATCAATTTCTAAAATTACATCGCCTGGCCTAAGGTCCGATTTTGTGGCTGGGCTATTTTCGTAGGGGTCAGTAATAATAATTTCATTATCTCGTACACCAATTTGAGAACCAATTCCACCATAGGCTCCGGTAATAGTAAAACGATAATCTTCGATTTCAGATTCAGAAATATAATCGGTATATGGGTCTAGCGTTTTCAGCATCTCGTCGATCGCTTTACGCATTAGTTTTCCTGGATCGGTAGGGTCTACGTAGTAGGTGTTAACTTCTTTGAAAAGTGTTACGAAAATATCTAAGTTCTTTGATATCTCGAAGTATTCATCAGTAACAGCAGCAGTGGGGACTATAAGCACCGTGGCTATGCCAAGATATAATAGTTGCTTTTTAAAACGGCGTAATAGTTTCATTATGATTTTCTTTATTGAGAGAACGAATATCTGTGTGACAAGGTTTCAAAATTAGCGGTGAAATAATAAATGCCGTAAAAAGATTTCATCACAATGGGTATAAATGAAAAAGAGCCGCGATATTTAATATATCGTGGCTCTTTTATGGTTAACTATCTTTTAAATTAATAAACGAGATAACGCCTATCAGTAATATCAGCTTTTTGTTTCATAGCGGCTTTAAGAATATATTCTGAACTGTTTTTTAAACGCATGCTTATTTCTTTCTGCTCTGCTTTAAAATCTTTGGGAACCGAAGTGGCTTCCGTGAATTTTTCAACAAAAGCAATGTATACACCTTGGTTTCCTTCCACAATTTCAGTAAACTGACCTGCGGGTGTTCCAAAAACCGCACCCAATAGTTTGGGCTCAGGTCCTAATGCTGCAATATTGTTGTTGTCGAATGTTTGGTTTTCGGCACTTTGGTCAACTGTTTTAAGTTCGATTGCGAGGTCAACAGTGCCCTTTGTTTTTGCTTTTGCGGCCTCCATACGTTTACGGAACTCTTCTGCCTTTTTCATTTTTATTGTTTCTTGGTCAACGATAGCTTTAATATCTTCCATTTTAGGAATCCCTTTTTCTTTAATGGTAGTTATAATAGCTACCACTTGGCGGTTTCCATATAATTGTACGTCAGATATGTCGCCTTTTTTGCCTTTAAATGTCCAGCCTAACAGAGACTTCGATTCAGGAATACCTGGAACATCTCTTTGAGAAGGAGATACCTGAACGGTTTGTAATACACTGCCGGTTTTACCAGCGGATTTTTCAAAATCTTCAGCCACTTTTACACTGTTGCGAAATTCTTCTGCTTTCTTTTCAGCAGCCATTTGTGTTTCTTTACCTGCTTCAATTTTCACCTCAAAAGAAGCTACTTTTATCATGTGGTTGGTTCTATCTTCGGGCTTAACTATATGTATTCCAAATTGTGTTTTCGAGACTCCCCATTGTCCCAGAGGAGTGGTTCTGGCAGTTTTGGCAAATTCAGGGGCGTATTGTTTTTCATTGGTCCAATCGTAAAAGCCGCCTTTTTGTGCACCTGTTTGTTCTCTGTTTCCAGGGTCTTCGGTATTTGCATTTGCTAACAGTGCGAAATCAATTCCTTTTTTCAATTGTGCAACTAAAGAATCGATAACGTGCATGGTGGCCGCTGTATCGATTTTATCCTTGTTCTTTTTCCAATTTATTAAAAGATGGCGTAATTTTATTGAATAAGTAGAGTCTTGCTTGGTACCTACTAATTTATATACTTTAAATGCTCCACCTTCCAAATTTGGTCCTATGGTGCGGCCTACTTGTCCATTAAACATGGAGTCGCCAATCATTGGATTTGGGTAGGCATTTTTTCCATAATAGTTCGTATCTAAATTGTAAGTGGCAGCTAAAGCCCTAAAGCCAGAATCATTATTGGTGGTACTAAGTTTTATCCAAAATTCATCGAATTGTTTTTTGGCTTCCAAGCTATCTGCTGAACTGGGTAATATATCAAAAGCAGCATATTTTATTTCTCTTGCTTCATCGTTATTTTGGAATTTATAAGCATTCTCATTATACCATTTTTGGCGATCTTCGTCAGTAATTTTCACGCTGCTATCGCTCACGGTATTAAACTTTAAGGCTACTACTTTAAAGTTAGCTGATCTTTGATGGCTTGACCATAAATCTTTAGCTTCCAAACTCGATACATAAATAATTGATCTCATAAAGTTGTTGTACTTTTCCATTCTGCGACGTTTTTCTACATCACGTTTGGCAAGTTCGAGCATATTAGAAATTTTACCATTTTTATCATCTGGAATGTTTCCCTGCATTTTGTAATATTGAGTAACCATTGCTGCTGAAAATTGTTGACCGAACAATTGTTGCATTTCGCGAGCTGGTCTTTTTTCATCACGTAATATCTCGGCTAATTCTTGCCCGCTTAGTTTTTCTAACCCAAGCTTTTCCATATCGCTGTTATAGGTATATTCATCTTGCAGGTCGTTCCAAACTTGATTTTGTGCTTGTTCACGCATTTGCGTAGTTGGCTCCTCAGGCTTGTCTGGGCTTTGTTTAAAAGCCATTAAGCGTGCTTCGTAATCAGTACGGGCGTCGTATTCTTTAAACTCAACTTTATGGCCATTAATAATGGCCATGCTATTGTCTTGACTTTTAAAAATACCTACGTTGTTATTGATGGCATCGCCTACTATAAATGCTAAAAGAGCACCGGCTATGATAATTACTGCTAGACCAGCGTTGTTCCTAATTCTACTAATTATTGACATATTATATTTTAATTCTTTATTAATATTAATCGCATCCACATAAGCGGATTGCAAAAGGGCTGCAAAATAAACACATCCGCCCCTTATAAACAAACTTTTTTGGCTTTTGATTGTAATAGCTCGGTACCATCAGTTGAAACTGACGGTAATTCAATTCAAACTGAAAGTAATGGCTTGTATGAAAAGCTGTTAGATATCTCCTTCCATCGGACGCATAATCAAATCTTCAATTACTGTAGTGGCGGGCAAATGATAAACATCCCAGATTGCTTTTGCCACATCGGTTGCTTGCATAAAACGGGAGCGAGGCATGTCGGTGCCGGCCCATGAGTTGGTGAGGGTGGCACCGGGCATTACATTGGTAACGCGAATACCGCGGGGTTTTAATTCTTCTCGCAATACTTTGCCAAAACCCAACAAGGCAAACTTGCTTATACAGTAGCTTCCTCCGTTTACATAAGGCGTAAAACTAGCAGTTGAACAAATATTAATAATATGACTTTTCTTATTTTTAAGATTGGGCAACAAAGCTCGTGTTATATAATAAGCTGATGCCACATTGGTGGCTATCTGGCGTTCAAATACGCCTTCCGCTTCGGTGCTAATACCGCCGGGTTCAAAGATTCCAACATTATTGATGAGCAGGTCGACGATTTTAAATTTTTGGATAATTTTTTGGGCGAATATAGCTACTTCTTCTTTCACACTCATATCTGCTGAGAAACCAAAAAACTGCTGCTTGGGATAATCTTCCCTCAATTTAATAACTAATTTTTCAAGGGGTTTTGTCGAGCGTGCTGAGAATGCTATATTAAATCCACCTGCTGCAAATAATTTTACCGTAGCTAAACCAATTCCTTTGGTGCCACCTGTAACTACTACATTTTTCATGAAGGTGTATTATATATTCCCGAAAACATACATTTGCTCCAACGTGGGAGATTCGCTGCCACCTTCTTTCTCCAGAGTGATGGCAAATGCTTGGCCTTTAGTTAAGTTTTTCATGTGTGCTACGCCTTTTTGTGCGTCTTTCATATCTATCACTCCCAAATCAACAGGTTTACCATCTTGTATAGCCCACAATTGATATTGTTTACCTTGTGGTGCTGCGGGCATATTGGCATAGGTAACCATTACTTGCTTGGTTTCCTTATCCCAATAAATCATACAATTGGATTTCGGGGAGATGGGCTTGCCTTGTAATTCAATAAATTTCATGCCCGGCTTGCGGAACATGTCATTATAGTTAGCCAATTGTTTCATGCTGGCCTTCTGTGTTTCCATTTCTGTGGCAAGTTGGTTTTTCTCTGTTTGAAAGGCTGTGATTTTGCCTTCCGCATCTTGCCAATTATTATAATAATCATTTGCCAAATAACTGGCAGCTAACATACCAATAAACGATGCTGCTGCAAACCAAGGTGCAAGCTTGAAACGCTTTGCAGTTGGGGCTCCTGTAGATTTATCATCTTCTACCTTATGTATTTTTACAGGCGTTGGTTTTACTTCTGCTTTTTCTTTCTCAACAACAGATACAGTTGGGGGCGGTAATGGCTTAATTATTTCCTTAGGTGGTTCTTCAACTATGGCAGGGGTTTTTTGTTGTTGATTTTGTAATTGCTCCCAAATTTTATTTTGCATGTGGGCAGGGGGCTCCACTGCATGAGCTTCCACATATCCTTGCATCGATTGTTGTACTCGCTCGTACTCCGCTTTTAGCTCGGGCGACTGTTTTAAAAGTGCTTCAAACTGCTCCACTTCATCGGGTGTGAGCATGCCAAAGAGGTATCCCTCTATGTAGCCCGACGATATGTAGTTAGTTATGTTCAATTCAATTGTTCTTTATGTGTAAATATACTTCGCAATGTTAGCATGGCTGCTCGAATACGTGTTTTAACCGTGCCCAAGGGTATGCCTATTTCTTTGGCAGCTTCTTCCTGGGTATACCCATTAAAGTATACCAAGTTTATTAGCTCGCGTTGGTCTTTTTTGAGTTCTTTTACCAGTTCCCTCACTCCTATCAACTCCACTTGAGGCTGACTGTTTCTTGCAGCGTCGATGGTATTTACGGAATCTTCGATGTTTTGGTTTTTCTGATGGTTCTGATTAGCCTTGCTACGCAGTGTATCTATTGCTACATTGCGTGCTACATTGGCCATCCAAGTATATAAACGTCCTTTACTTGGGTCGTATTGGTTTATATTTTTCCAAATTTTAATGAAGGTGTCTTGAAGTGCATCCTGAGCTTGATCTTCATTTGGCAGAATGCGAAGCACAATACCATATAATGTTGCTGAATAGTTTTTATACAAATAATCATAGCCTGTGAGACCTCCCTGTTTCAACAGGGCTATCAATTCTTCTTCGGCTATGGTAGTTTTTTGCACTTGTAATTAGTTTTACGCTGCAAAGTAAAGGTATTTTGTATTTAGGTCAACATTCCTAGTTTATTAGTTATTGTTAATAAAGCTAGTGAAACTGTTGAGTAAATTATGCAGTAAATAATGACACGCACCAACCACTGACCGGAAAAGGTTACCCAACCTTTTTCACAATCCACCTTCCGCAGTAAAAAGGTTACCCAACCTTTTTCATCCGCAACCCTCCGCAGTAAAAAGGTTACCCAACCTTTTTCATGAGTTACCCAACACAGTAAAAAGGTTACCTAACCTTTTTCATCCGCAACCCTCCGCAGTAAAAAGGTTACCCAACCTTTTTCATAATCCACCTTCCGCATCTTCTGCCCATGGTATTCCATAAAAAAATAATTGTATTGTGAATGAGCATGTTACAGCCCGAATTTTTATTTCATGCAACTTGCAGCTTAAAAATGCCGTCTTGTAAATTGAAAACACTAAAAATTCATATCATTAACAATTTAAAACTTTTAAAACTATGGCTGTAAAATCGAAAGTAAAAAACTCATGGAGCAAAATGAACGGCGAAGAAATGGGAGACCTTATGAAAGCCGTTGGAACTGCCCTTACCGGAAATTTAACCTTTCCCACGCCGCCTACTTCGGCTGCCAACATGACCACGGCAGGTAACAATTTGCAAACTGCCTACAACAACCGCAAAAACGGTGAAACCGGAAAAACCACCTACAACAACCTGCTTACCGCCTCACGCCAGATACTGGTTGACGAAGCCAAGTATGTGAGCGACACTGCCAATGGCGATACCAACAAAATCGCCTCATCGGGCTTTCAGTACACCAAAACCACCAAAGTTCCCGCCGTAATACCCGGGCAGGCAAGCATTAAATCAGTAGATTCGGGCGGACTTAAAGTGCATGTGGTACTCAATGCGGTGGAAGCAGCTGAAAACTACATTATAGTAGCCGCTGAAGGCATGGATGTATCGTTACCGATTTTCAGCGACAACCAGTTTAAAATAGCCGCTATGCCTCAAGTGCTGCACATTATGCCCGTAGCCACGTTCAGCGAAGAATTCACCAACCTTACCAAAGGCGTAGAACTGTTCATAAGGGCTTATGCCCACAACAGTGCCGGCATAGGTGCGGCAAGCCAGCCGGTGAGTATTATTGTTCAGAATTGAAAAAA
>JANYDJ010000089.1 GCA_025363675.1 Flavobacteriaceae bacterium
GTAGTAAAATGACATAGATAACAGCAAAAAGAGTAATCTAAAGAGGTGATTAAAAAAAAATAAACCAAAAAATTAGGTAAGTGTTTCTCTTTGTTTATTTTTCAATGTGAAAAAATCAATTTTTAGAACCCACCTAATATACTTGATTATCATAAAAAAATAGAAATAAGGATACTTAATAAAATCAAATTTAGGCCGATAGGCAACCAAAATCTGTGTATGAGAGTCACAATATTTGAATGATTGTTTTGATATGTGATTATAAAACGGTTAATTTGAAGTTAAATTGCGGTTAAATTATTGAACAGTTAAGGTTCTTGATGAAAAGATATATAACAGGTTTGCTATTTCTATTATGCCTTGCACAGAGTTGGGAAACTAGGGCGACCCACATGATGGGGGCAGATATAGAATACACCTGTCGCAGTAAAGATACTTTCGATTTTATTATTCGTGTATTTAAAGATTGTAAAGGCTCGCAACTGCAGCCAATACAAATGACCATAGATGGCATCGGGTGTTCCTACACATCAAGTTATACAATGACCCAGATTTCGTGCAAGGATATAACACCTGTTTGCAAAACCTCTTGTTCCAAATGCGACCATAGTAATTGTAATGCTAATGGCAAACCCAATGGCACCAATGCGGGCTGTACCTTTGCTTATGGAATTGAAAAGGTAATTTTTACACAGATGGTTGTTTTTTCAGGTACCAACTGCTGTAAATTTCGCGTTTCCTATTCGCAGGCCAACAGAAATGCAGCAATCAATACCTGTTGTGCTTTAGAAGTATTTTTCTCTTATGCCGAAATAAACCGCTGCATAAGCCCCTGTAATAGTTCGCCCACACTTACCAATGATCCTGTGGCTATGTACTGTGTTGGCAATTGTATATGTTTCAATAACGGTGCACGCGATACTTCCGATTTCGACTCCATTTCATATCACATGGCTCCAGCCTATAATTCCTTAAACTCTAAATGTACTTATGTAGGTTCGTATACTTATCAATATCCACTATTTTATGATGGATTTCCCAATACGAAAAAATACAATGATAAAACTTGCAAGGGCTGGTTATTAGATTCAATTAATGGCGATTTATGTTTCAAACCCATGCAACAACAATCGGCAGTGGTGGTTATCGATTTAAAAGAATGGCGAAAGGATAACAGTGGAAAAATGGTGCAAATTGGACTTACGCGGCGAGACATGCAATTAATAATAGTAGCCAATTGTACCAACAAAGCTCCAAGTCTGCCCGCTGCTTCGCAAGTGGGCTGTGCAGGCGACCTGATATGTTTTACCGGAATAAAATCGAGTGATCCTGATTCCAAAGACACGGTTCGACTAACCTGGAACTATGGTATTCCAAAAGCTACTTTCACTCCCAAATTTAATGGAAGCAAAAAACAAGAATTCGATTTATGCTGGCAAACGGTGGACAAAGATGCCAGTAACACACCCTACTTTTTTACCGTAAAAGCTATCGATGATGCGTGTCCCTTAAGTGGGCAATTTAGTCGCAGCTATTCTATTTTGGTTAAGAAAAATCCGAAGGCAACACGTAAATATACAAACTTAGCATGCGGCCTGGTGAGAATGGAAGTTACACCACTCAATATAAATAAAGCGAAAGAAACATTCTCCTATCAATGGACAGTGCCATTCCCAAATGGTACCAAATATTATGTGCAAGATACCGTTCACCAATTTCACACTGCAGGGCAACAAATTATTAGATGTGAAGTAACCCTTAATGGTTGTACCAATGCGTATGATGATACCATTAATATCCCGCCGTTTGTATCAGTAGATATTGGCCCTGATACCTCGCTGTGTGCCGGTAAAAAATTGACTTTAAATGCTCAAATAACTGATGGTGTTAAACCTTTCAGATATCTTTGGTCGCCAGGAAGAGCAGGCGATACATTGTCCACTTTCACTATGGATACTTTTAATAATACCTATATAGCCTGTATGGTAAAAGATAGTTTCGATTGCGTATCATACGATACCATGCTATTATATATTACGCCTCCGCCTATAGTTGATTTAGGCCCCGACCAAAGAGTATGCAAAGGAGATAGCATCACTTTTGATGCAGGCGATAACAATGGAAATGTAAAAACATATACTTGGACTGATCTGGCCACCAATAACACAATTTCTACCAATAGATATATAACTGTTAGCGATTCTATTTCAGTGGCAGTTACCCTATACGATTCTTTAGGCTGTGTGGGCAGAGATACAGCAAATGCATTCTTCAATCCAAAAGTGATTTTAAATGCTGGTCCCGATCAAAACCAATGCTGGGGAGATATCACCAATATAATACCCACAGGTGCCGACTCTATAGTATGGACCGACATGGCTACTGGCAATTTAATATATATAGGCGATTCTTTACGCATGTCTTTTACTGCAACTACACAATTAGTGCTTCATGGCTTTAATACTTATGATAGCGTTACCTGCGAAAGTTGGGACACCGTACAGGTTAATTTGAAAAGCCCACCAAAAATGGATTTAGAAATACTTGAGGGCTGTGTTGATAAGGGGTATAATACAAAACTGACCGTAAAAAATATATATGATTCTATCTCTGGTCAAAGTATTAAAAGTATTTGCACTTGGAAATGGTCGGCTAGTGATTCATTATTGAAAGCTTGTATCGATACAGTGAAAAATGAAGTTGATATTAAACAATTAGGAGCAACTTATAAATGGGGAACCAAACTAAACGGTCCCTACTGTATAATAACTTGCTATACCAATTTTGGGTGCAAAAAAATAGATTCTTTAAAAATTATTGTTGACCCGCTTCCGCCCATCAAAATAAAACCCATGAGTATATGTGTGAATCATGATTCTGTAAAACTTGACAACTGGGCTTATCCAAATTCAGGTGGAAATCCTACCTCAACTATTGGACAAACCTGGAGTGGACACGGGATATCACAAATAGGGACTAGTTGGTATTTTAATCCCAAAAAAGCAGATACAGGACAACATATAATAACGTATGAATATATAGATATAAACTCGTGCAAAGCATCGGACACTATCTCTTTTTATGTAAAACCTATTCCTGTAGTTAACTATAATACACCCAGCCCGCTATGCTGTACTGATGGCATTCAAGATTTGTGGAAGCTAACCAATGCTACTCCTTCTACAGGCACTTGGCATGGTACCGGCGTATTGGATTCTATATTGGGAACCTTCAATCCGGCTCTGGTTTTAAGTCCTAATAATGTGGGTGCCGCTGCAGTATCTTCTAATCTGATATTTTATGTTGATGGTTTTGGGTGCCCCGTTTCTGATACCTTTAAAATTACCATCAATCCAGTTCCCTTAGTTGATATACAGCCCAATCGTGATATATGTTTTGATAGCGTACCTTGGAATTTACCTATGTATAATAATGCCGGAGTGGTGTGGATGATTGATACACAAATTGCACCCTACAGTACTTTTAGCCCGGGCACTTGGGGGCTGGGTCCACATAAGCTTACATTCTTATATACTGACCCTATAACAGGTTGTAAAAATAAAGACTCCATGACTTTAAACGTGGTTGCACCGCCCACAGTTAAGATTAAGCCATCAAATCCACTTTGTGCTGGCGATAATTTTACCATAGGTTGTGGTTTTAAAAATGCAGGAGGCGTGTCGTGGCTCAATAGCAGTGGTGGTGTATTTATTGCACCCAATGATACTACTACGGTGTATATACCTTCGCCTACTGATATTGCGAATGGCTTTGCATTATTAGAAGTGCGGACGACGGGCAATGGAGTTTGCAATCTTGCTATTGATACCTATACCGTTTTCATTTTTCCTATACCCATTCCAACTCCGCTCACATTGCAAACTAGATGCTCGCCTTTGGATGCGGTTTTTGCTGCCAGTTCTCAAATTCCAAATTGTATATATACTTGGGATTTTGGAGACCCAGCCAGTGGTTCATTAAATACCGCTACCACTAAAGACAAAGACTCCGTGCACCACTTATATATTAATAAAACCGACCAAGTGCTAAAATATACCGTTACGCTCACGGCCACCTCTCCCCAGGGTTGTGATAGCACTGTGGTGTGGAATAATATTATACAAGTATATCCAAATCCAATTGCTGATTTTGAACCTAAACCCAGAAAAGCTACCATTGCTTTACCAAGAATTCGATTTGCGAATTTGAGCAGATTTGTTTCTGATAGTACCCATTGGGATTGGAAATTTGGAGACCCGTTGAATGGCACTTCTACTAGTAAAAATCCTACTTATTGGTATAGCAATACCGATACTGGAACCTATATCGTATTTATGAAAGCCACCACAGAATATGGCTGTGTTGATTCAACCGAGGAAACCGTTTATATAGGGCCTGAAATGTTGGTGTTTATTCCAAATGCTTTTACACCCGATGGCTTTGGGCCGGGCAAAAACAATCGCTTCTGGGTAGAGGCCAGCAATTATAGTGAGTTCGAAATATATATATTTAATCGCTGGGGCGAAAATGTATTTTATTCTAAAGACCGATTGCCCGGTTGGGATGGAAACTTTAAAGACGATCCTTGCCAGGTTGATGTATATGTTTACCAAGTTAATATTAGAAATTTTGAAGGCAAGTGGTTCCACTATAATGGAACCGTGCATTTAATTAGGTAGTATTATATATAATTCCTAGCTATCGCACCCGCAGCCTTCTGCCCGCTTTCAACTTTGTTCTACTGTTAATACCATTCATCTGATATAACCGTTTAGCAGTGGTATGGTATTTTGTGGCGATACTATATATATTATCATAACGGCGAACAGTATAATACAATCTACCTTTTTTGGCATGTATATTCTTATAATAGTTTTGCCAATATATTTGTTGTGGAGTAGGTCGTAAGTGATCAAAATTTCTGGTACTCACAGTAACCGTATCTTTAAGTACTGTATGGGTATTGAAATCGATGAACCGTGTAGGATCAATCGGTTTTCCTTTATACCGAATTTCGAAATGCAGATGACTCCCTGTGCTGTGCCCCGTGCTGCCACCTAAGCCTACCACATCGCCAGCTCTAACTGATTGTCCCGGGTAAACCAATAGTTTAGAGAAGTGTCCGTATAATGTTTCAAATCCATTATAATGCCTAATGATTACCATATAACCATATCCTCCGGGATTATATTGGGATACGCGAACTACTCCATCGAATGCTGCATACACAGGATCGCCTGTTTTAAGACCGAAATCGATACCATAGTGAAACTTATATCCCCAGCCCCAGCGTCGGTACCCAAAGCCTGAGGTAGTACCATTGGTGCAGGGTTGCACGAAAGTACACCCGCCCGAACTATCGCATAAAACCAAGCTAATGGAATCGAAATTCAATACCATGTTTTCACGATAAGGATCTATAAAATTGGTATCCCAAGTATTATATATATTTTTACTTGGAATTAATAAGGTATCGAACCGAAAACCTGGGGGACGCACCAGTTCATAATGAAAAACAGAGTCTACTGCATCTTCAATTTCGGCATCATCCAAGCTATCTACAATAACACTGTCTGGCGGTACTACAAGCTTTGTGGTTTGAGAAAAACCCCATGCAGGTAATACCGCCCATATTATAAAAATATAAAGACGTTTATGTAAAAAAGATAACAAGATTATTTTTTCTCCTTGTCTACTTTGTTCAATGCTTCCGTAGCCTCCATTGAAATGGCCGAGCGATCGACACGCAACTTGGTGCCTTCGCAATCTATAATCATGGTTCCGTCTTCGTTCATCTTGCTAATGGTGGCATGCAATCCGCCAATAGTTACGATACGTGTGCCTGCCGCAATTTCTTCTCTAAATTTCTTTTGCTTTTTTTGTTTCTTCATCTGCGGATAAATCATAAAGAAATAAATAACCGCAAACATTGCTACAAAAAATAAAATGTTTGAGGTTCCTCCGC
>JANYDJ010000123.1 GCA_025363675.1 Flavobacteriaceae bacterium
ATTGGCTAGTATTAATATATCCTACTTTGTTTGCAATTATTAATTGGGTCTCTAATTCATATGCTGAGCCTGTTGAAATGGATAAGAAACGTATTAAATCTTTATCCGAATTTCTACCACAACCTTCAGCTATTTGAGATGGTATTGAAACTGCCGCACGATTCATCTGACTTGATATGCCATACTTTTCATTAATAGGGAATTCGCTAGTCGTCTTCATGATTGTGGTTGCAAAATCAACTCCTTTCTGCCAAACTTTCAATTCTTTAAAATTATGCATATTCCTTATGTTATGTATGCTGTCGTTTTTACTTGATACCTGATACTAGCTACTTGATACCTTTTGTCTTTCGTCTTTTGTCTAAAAAAACCGCGTCCAATCCAACACCCCATTATTATTCATATAGTCTAGTAGAAAATAAATAGGCATTGCTGCAAAACCTGCGGGAATAGCAATGGAGAAGAACCATCCAAATGCTTTAATGATAGGCACATATTTGCGGTGACCCACACCTATACTTTGCCAAGCCGATTGAAAACCATGAACCAAGTGGTAGGAAAGGGCAAGCAGGGCCAGTAAATAAAATATAACATACCAAGGTTGTTGAAAAGCCAGTTTCACTTCCAGGTACAAATCTTTCACATTGTTATATCTTTTTACTTCAGGTTTTTGCATTTGCAAATTTTGAATAAACTCTGGAGTGAAGGTTTTGGTTTGTTCCATGGTATATACATCTTTATGGTCGCCAAAATCAAGTTCTATATAGTCTATTTTTTTTACTTCGCCGAACTTGTACTCGGCCCAGAAATCGGCAAAATGTATTACTAAGAAAACCAAGAGTATGGAGCCCAATATGCCCATATTACGGCTGCTCCAGGTACTGTTTTTTTCTGGCTTATTATATACATATCCTTGTGGTCGGGCAGCCCGGTTTTGAATAGTGAGCACCAGCGATTGTATAATATGGATTAATATAGTGGCATATAATAAGTATGATACAGTTTTTATGATGGGGTTGTGTATCATAAAGATGGTATAGGTGTTAAAGGCATAGCCTCCATCATCTTTGAACAACTGAAAATTGCCCGAAACGTGCACCACTAAAAAAAGGCACATAAACAAACCCGATAGTGACATTATCCATTTGCGGCCTAGGCTGGAAGTAAAAGCTTTAGTAAACCAATTCATTTTAAGTATTTAAAATTTTGCCGCGAAACTATTATAGAAAGTCCGATTTTCATGGGCTTATTTTAAAATAGTTTAGTTCTCAATTACTTAAGACTAACCTCTCTTATATAGTTTTGTGCTGCGTAAATAAAAGGTTGGCATGAGGTTGTGTGCAGCCCGCAGGCACTGCCAACAGCCTTCTGCATGCTTTTAAGCCTAATATCTCCTATATAGTTTTGCGGTTTTTCTTTTTTTCTGATACAATTTTCTTGTCCTGCAATCTCGTTTCTACTGATGAACGTGTGGGCCGTGTAGCTTTTCTTGCCTTTTGTTTGGTAAGTGCTTTTTCAATGAGCGTATAAAACTTTTGGATACATTTTTCCTTGTTCCCCAATTGACTCCGCTCAGTTTGTGAAACCACTCTGAGTATACCTTCAGAATTAATTCGGGCTAAAAGTTTTTCGGTAATTAGATTCTTTTCTTCATCATTGAGTAAAGCAGAATTCATTACATGAAAACGCAGTTCCACTTTGGTAGAAACCTTGTTCACATTCTGCCCGCCCTTGCCACCACTTCTGCTGGTAATAAATTCAAATTCGGTGCTTAAGTCTTTCACGGAGCAAAGATAGGATTCGGGGGGCTTACGCCGGATGATGCCTGTGGTTGTGTCTTGTGACCAACCACAGAGTGTGTCAAGCCCCTAAATCCCGATTTTTCCCCTTAATTTTGCAGCATGGTTACCCAAACAATGACAAAATCAGAATATTATATACATTTGGAACATGAGCATGGTGCTTATAACTACAAGCCTTTACCCGTTGTATTAGAACGTGGAGAAGGTGTATTTTTATGGGATGTGGAAGGGAAAAAGTATTATGATTTTTTGTCGGCATACTCTGCGGTTAATCAAGGGCACTGCCACCCAAAAATTGTGCAGGCTATGATAGAACAGGTTGGAACACTTACTTTAACCAGCCGTGCGTTTCATAATAATTTATTGGGCGAGTACGAAAAGTATATATGCGAATATTTTGGCTACGATCGTGTGTTGCCTATGAACACAGGGGTAGAAGGAGGGGAGACGGCATTGAAACTTGCCCGCAGATGGGGTTATGATATCAAGAAAATTCCCGAGAACCAAGCCAAAGTTATTTTTGCTGAAGGCAATTTTTGGGGACGTACCATGGCCGCTATATCTTCCAGCACCGACCCTAGTAGTTACAAAGGTTTTGGACCCTTGCTACCCGGATATATAAATGTTCCCTATAATAATTTAGATGCATTGCGTGAAGCTGTGAAAGACCCCCATGTATGTGCATTTATGGTGGAGCCGATACAAGGTGAGGCGGGCGTAATTATTCCTGATGATGGATATTTGAGAGAAGCCTATAATATATGCAAACAAGCAAATGTGCTGTTTATAGCTGACGAAATACAAACAGGCCTCGCACGCACCGGCAAAATGCTGGCCTGCGATTACGAAGATATAAAACCCGATATATTAATTCTGGGTAAAGCACTATCTGGTGGCTTAATGCCAGTGAGTGCAGTATTGGCAAGTGATGAGATTATACTCACTATTAAACCTGGCGAGCATGGCAGTACTTATGGCGGAAATCCATTGGCTTGCAAAGTTGCTACTGCTGCACTACAAGTATTGAAAGATGAAAACCTGGCTGAAAATTCTTTTAAAATGGGAGAGATTTTTCGTGCCCGTTTACGCAATATTCAATCAGATTTAATTACTTTAGTAAGAGGCAAAGGACTGTTC
>JANYDJ010000152.1 GCA_025363675.1 Flavobacteriaceae bacterium
GCTGAATTTTTGTATAATTATTTTCCCATTATTCTCAGCTCCTTTGCTTAGCTCATTAGGAATTTGAAAATAGCCATTCATGTTCACCCCGTTTTCATCGAGTGTTGCTTTTTTCAAATTCCTAATGAGCTAAGCAAAGGAGCTGAGAATAATGGGAAAATAATTATACAAAAATTCAGCATTAAAAAAGATCTGAGATCTTATGATCTTTCTTTTGCCATTGGTACAGATAAGCCTGTGTTTTTACCATTACAAAAAATAACAGCCAAACTAACGAGGCTAGATCTTGTGGGGCTGGGTTCGGCTAACTGCGGTGTTGGTTTTGGCGGCGATATCTGGCTTATGAAAAAAGATAAAAATGCTACTGATAAAGAAGGTGTATTAACGATAAAAGAATTATCATTAATCAATAAAACGGAAGGACTCACGTTTACTGGAGAATTTAGTTTGCCATCGGAAGGGGTATCCATAAAAAGTATATTATTTACAACGCCAGGTACAACTATCGGCATAACTTATAATTTCAAAGATCATGGATTTACTTTAGACGCTGCCGGTGTCATTGAATACAAAGGAACGTCAGAAAACAAAATTTTAAAAGCGATACCAAAAATAGAAATACAAAAATTTAGTTTAAGATCGAAAGATTGGGGTTTGTTTTTGGTAGCAAAACCCAATATAAAAATAAATTATAAAGTGGTTACCGTTAATGTAGAAAAATTACTCATTAATGTTGGATACGGAATGAGCTTAGATGCCATGAATACCTATCTCACTTCTGACAGTGTACCTGCAGTAAATACCGGCAATGCTGATGAACCCGTTGATGAAAGCAAAGTATCGTGGGCATTGGGAATTTCAGGCGGTATAGAGTTTCCGATCAAGCAATTAAATGTGAGTGTTTCAGCTTCTGTATTGGTTGGTAATATCGACAATCAAATTCAGGCCCGGTTAAACGAAATAGCATTGAGGATAGAAAACCCTGCATTTATTTTGGCAGCGAAAGTAAATCTGAAATTTAGCGGACGAGAAACAGGTTTTGCTGCTGAAGCCCAACTAAGCATTACCGGAATGGGAGAAGTAAAAGCTGCATTTCATTATTTTAATGTTGCAGATTCGGGAGATTCTAAAGGAGGCTTCAAATTAGGGGCTGCACTTGCCTATACATCTACTTTGCCACTAACTATTGCTCCGGTGCTGCCGGTGGTAGATATATATGGATTGGGTGGTGGTTTTAACTTAAATACAGTGAACAATATATTTGAGGTATTTTTAAGTGGTAAGTTTACCGCTGCCGGTACGCCAAAGACAACTGCTTATTTGGATGTTGCCAGAATTGGTATTATATTTTCAACCAACGATTGTGGTCCAAAACCGGTAATGGAAGGCGAAGCAAGTTTATATATTAAAGAAAAACCGTGGGGCACTATACAAGCCAAGGTAGATTTTTGTAAAGCCTTTCTTTTTATAACCATTAATGGACAAGTACCTATTTTGCCTGAGTTGCTTCCGACCATTGGTGTGCAGGGAGTGCTATATGCAGATGCTATGAGAAAGTCACTGTTTTTGGGTGTGAATGCCAATTTCACAAGTACTCTGGTGAGTGGCAATGCCTTAATATCACTGGGGGGCAATTATAAATATGAAACAAAAGACTCTCGTATTCTGGATAACTTAAATGCAAGCCAAGGCAGAACAGCTCCTTTGGTAGATATAAAAACTTTCTGGGATAAAATCCCAGCAACTGCAAAAGACAATGATGGTTCATTTAGTGGTATATATCTTTCGGCTGCTGTAAATTTACCCGGCGGTAATGGAGGTTACTCAAACTGGTTTGTTGATTGTAGTTATGGTTACAATGGAAGTGGCGATGCAGATTTGGGATATAAATTTAAATCCAATGAGTTTTTCTTTAGTGCCAACGTGAAGTTTCAAGCTTGGGGAGATGCTCATTTTATTGGAATAAGTGCTCATGGAGATGTAAAATTAGATGCAGGATTAGCCGGAGGAAAAAATAACGAAGGTTGGTGGGCAAATGGAAGTGTTGAAGGCCGAATGAATGTGAGGGCAGGTAGTGATAATGTACAAGAAAATGATTGGAGAAATAGTTTTAGTTGCAATACTTGTTGGAAAAAGTTGTGGATCATTGGTTGGGTTGATTACGATTGTGATTGCGAATGGATTAGTGGCTTTAAAGTTAACAAAGCTATTGAAGCATATTTTAAATATAGGCCTGGAAAGCCAATAGCAGCATCAGCATATTTTAAATAAAATTCTATCATATAAGAGAAATGAAAAAACATAATATAATTACTATACTCACATTATTTATTTGCAGCAATTTATTTGCTCAAGGTAAAGATACACTCACCATTACACCATGTATAAGTTCACCTAACGGTAATTATATATTTTTAAATCTGAAAGAAGGTGATAATAAATCAGACTCCATTTTATATGCCAATACTGATTATTTCATAATAGAAAGAACAACAATTGAGAGCTTAGAAAATATAGTCGAAGTTAAAACAAAAAAAATTGGAGTTGCTAAATGTGTGCAGTCAATCTCAGAACTGCACAATCGATTAACCATTGAAAATATAGAACAACTAAAAAAAGGATTGAATTTAAAAACCGACGAAGAGTTGCTGACCTATTTTAAGCAACATAAATCTCCAAGAGATTTTGGTATATTCTCCATTTCTTTAGAAGTAAAAATGGCCATGGGCCTTGTATACTTAGATAAAGATGTTAATAACAGTGTAACGTATTACTATAACTTGAAACGTGTTGTTATAGATAAGTCAGAAAAAAAATGGAAAATAGGTATTGTGAAAAGCGGTGTTGGAAATTATCTATTACCATATTTTAAGCCTATGATAAGTAAAATCAGTACTTTCGATAGTTTGGTTTTTTTAACATGGAAGATGCCGGTATCTGCCGGTTATATAGCTTCTATTCCAAAACCCGATTCATCAACTTTTAAAAGCAAGTCTAATTTAGGTCGAGATATGTTAACCAACTTACCACCCTCTACCTTTCGTGCAAAATTATTTATACAAACTGCTGATGGTTGGCAAACAAAAGAAACATTAATGGGTGCTATGAATAATACAAACGATACTCTAAGTTTTAGCTTTGTAAAACGAACAATACCCGAAGAATTTGTTGGTGCCTATCTTAAAATAGAGGATATGGTGTACAACCAGGGTTTAGAATCTGATACTGCTTTCGCATATGCTATAGAGAAAAAAAGTTTGCCCCTTTTAATGGGAATTAAAGTAGATGATATAGCAGATGGTATTAAAATAAGCTGGAAACAATTGCCAGCAAAACCCTATATAAATGGCGTAGAAATCTTAAGATATAACAGCCAAGACGAATTGGATACTATAGCTGTTTTAAATGCCTTAGATACCGTATTCTACGATTATGAAATTAAAGTAGGGCAAACCTATAGATACCAAGCAAAAGCTTTATATATACCACAGTTAAAATTAACACAGGAAGTTCCTGCACAAGGTATCGGGCAATACACCAAGTTTTCAATACCGCAACCCGCTGACCATCTGAAAGCAGTGAATGAAGGGAAGAATGTAAGGCTCAACTGGAATTTTAAAGACCACCAATCGTTCTATGCATTTTATATATACAGAGGTACTTCACCTGATAATATTTCGCTGATTGCTGGCCCTATTAAAACCAAAACTTTTTTAGATACCGCAGGGGCATTAAGCGGCCGGTCTTATTATACTTATGGAGTGATAACACAAAATTTAAGACAGGACACAAGTATATTCAGCAATTTAATAACCATAAACCCCAACAGAAAAATTGCGACTACTGTACCCAATGATCTAAGTTTTTATTATAGCAATGGCCACCTCCGAATTTCATGGAAAGATGTTAGAGAATCTGATAATGCTATTGAAAGTTATATAGTTCAAAAAGGTATAAAGGGTAGTGATAAATTTACTTCACTTTCTGCATCACCACTTACAGTTAATACTATTACCGATTCTGCAATTGAAGCAGGAATTACTTATGCGTATAAAGTAGCATGTATTACTTTTAAAGGAGATACCAGTGAGTTTGGCGATGCCTCACAATATTTATTAGCTAAGCAGGATGTAGAGTTGATTAATACATTTTATATAAGAAACTTAAAAGATGGGGTCGAGGTTTCTTTACCTGCCATGCAGTATGATAACAGAAAAAGTTATAATATATACAGACGAGAAGCACGGACACCATCCTTCACTAAAATAGGTTCTATGCCTGCCAATACTTTTATATATGATGATAAAACTACAAAAGCAAATTTGGTCTATGTATATGCTATTACCATAACTGAAAAAGATGACAGAGAGGGCATTATAGGCAAATCAATTTCTATTAGAAAAGATTAAAACAAGAATAATTCATTTATATCTAACATATAAAAACATTCTAAAAATGAATATAACATTACATTCTAAAAATTATATATATAATACTATACTATTGCTTCTTTTATTGCTTGCTTTACACCCACAAAGCCAAGCACAAAATGTAGATTTAGGTAATTTAAAAGATAATTTTGCTAAAGATAAAATTATTAAAATTAATGGCGGGCTTAATACAAATTTAACTACCTATTCAGGAGGCACAGAAAGTGGCAGAGACCCTTATACATGGTTAATTGGCGGCAATTTGAATGTGATGCTGTTTAATAAAATAAATCTTCCCTTTTCATTAAACCTTACCAATGCAGGCAGCAATTTAAAACTTCCCACATCGCCCAATAGAATAAGTTTGAATCCTACCTATAAATGGGTATCTGCCCATATAGGATCTGTAAATATGACGTTTTCACCTTATACTTTAAATGGTCACCAGTTTTCGGGAGCAGGTGTGGATTTAACCCCAAAAGGCGGTCTGAAATTTAGTGCCATGTATGGTCGGTTTCAAAAGGCAGTTGAAACCGATTATATTAATAATATACCAGCTTCCTACAAAAGAATGGGATACGGAGCAAAAATATCTTATGAAAAAAAGGGATATACAATTGGGATGACAGTGTTTAGTGCAAAAGATATTATAAACTCTTTGGCTATAAAACCCGATAGCCAACAAATATATCCAGAACAAAATTTAGTAACAAGCTGGAATCTCGCATTAAGACCATTAAAAGGAATAGAATTTACCTCTGAATATGCCATAAGTGCTTTAACAAAAGACTTAAGAGATACTACTGAAGCAGTGGTTAAGTCTAATAATATACTCAGTTCCGTTATTGATGCTAGAAATTCAACATCATATTCTAAGGCATTGAAATTACAAGTAAATTATAATATCAAAAAAACTATAATTGGATTTGGCTACGAAAGAATTGATCCCGGATTTAGAACTTTAGGTGCGTATTTTTTCGCGAATGATCTAGAAAAATTTACTATGAATATGTCAAAAGTTTTATTCAATAACAAGGTGAATGTTGCTGCAAATATTGGAATTCAAAAAGATGATTTGGATGGAGAAAAATCAGGCACCAACAGCCGTTATATAGGATCGGTAAATATTAACTATAATCCCAATCAAAAAATTACACTTAGTGTTAACTACTCAAACTTTCAAACATATATGAATATTAAACAACAGTTTCAATATATTAACCAACTAAACCAATTACAAAATCTAGATACATTTAACTATAAACAAATCTCTCAAAATGCAAATTTCAATATGAACTATTTGCTTCAATCAACTAAAACTAAAACACAGAGCATTAATTTAAATGGAAGTATGCAAGATGCTTATGATAAACAAGGCAATGTAATCAACACCAATGGTTCAAGTAAGTTTTATAATGGAGCTCTTCTTTATAATATATTATTTTTACCCTCCAGTTTTGGTATAAGTGCTGCCTACAATTTAACCTATAATACAATTGCTACTGATAACTATACCACACTTGGACCCACCTTGGTTGTTAATTCCAAATGGTTTCATAAAAAATTAAATACCAGCATCACAACGTCCTATAACACCAGTAGTTCATCAAATACTTTAGTGTCTAAAAGCAGTGTTATTAATTTAAGATTTAATGCAAGATATATTATTAAGAAGAAACACAATTTATCAATGAGTATTATGAATCAAACAATACGTGTTGAAGCGAAAAAGCAAGTAAATAATTTAATAGGAAATATTGGATATAGTTTTAACTTCTAAAATTCATTCCGAAGCCAAAGATTCATATTATTTCTTCACAACTATTCAATTGGTTTTACAGATAATTGTGCCGCTCTCGCTCGCACCGCTCTCGCTCGCATCCTGCCACAAGTGTTCGGAAGACTATACAAGTATTTAATTGTGTGAATAATACTTATGCAGAGAGAAGAAATCAATTTTTGATTTTTGCGGTATGAATGTAAAAGAAATTTTAGCATTAATACCAGAAGACAAGTTAAAAGAATTGGCAATTGAAACCAAGGTTGACTATAAATCGAAGAAGCTTGATGGCGTTATTATGTTCAAGCTTTTGCTATATAGCATGATTCATGTAAAAAGAAATAGTTTGCGGGTAATGGAAAATATCTTCAACTCGTATGTTTTCAAAGAGCTGAGCAATACAACGAACAGACCAAGCATTAAATACAACTCAATTAGTGAGAGGCTAAGTGTGATCAATGCCGATTTTTTTGAGCAGTTGTATCATTACTGCTTAAGCCGACTTGCTGACCACGGTATGCATGACAAAGACAATGTGATACGCTTTGATTCAACACTGTTATCAGTGTCCGCCAAGTTGATTGATTTTGGTTTTACATCAGGCGGAGGCAGGGAACATCTCAAAACATTAAAGTTCACAATAGGCTATTCTGATGTTCCGGAGTTTGCCGCGTTCCACCATGAGCCAACATTCAATAGTGAAAATGTTGCACTCAAGCATGCCATCCTGAATTGCAAGGCCAGCAAGGAAAAGATTATTTTGTTTGACAGAGGTATCCAGGCAAGAGATACATATGACGAACTTGAAGATAAAAAAATTCTCTTTATAACGCGTATCAACCCTAACCCACAACACGAACTAGTTGGAGACAACCTGTTTTTACTGCCCATAGAGAATGATACACTTATTATAAAAAAAGAATCAACTATTCGACTAATTAACAGGAATAAAAAAAGAACAAAAAATACTTTCAGATATATTTATGGTATACAAAAAGAAACATCAGAGCCAATAGCATTTATAACCAACATCGCTCATTTAAGCGTGTCGGAAATTGCAGATTTATATAAAAAAAGATGGGACATCGAGGTGTTTTTCAAATTCTTAAAACAAGAACTTAATTTTAGCCATCTGATAAGTAGAAACATAAATGGAATAAAAGTTATGCTTTATGTAACCCTAATATTATCAATTCTATTATCAGTATATAAAAAGAAAAACAAATTGAAAGGATTTAAGATAGTAAAGGTGAAATTTGCTGAAGAACTAGAAACCGAATTAATAAAACATATAATAAGAATGCACGGTGGAAACCCCGACAAGAATCTTATCCAGTCTGCATTTTGGTAACTTCCGAACACTTGTGGCGACACGCGAGCGAGAGCAAGATAGAAGGAATGGGGCATTCTGGCGGTGCAGCTCAATATAGAGCCTATAATGATACAGGTTATTAAAATTATAATGTCCAATGAAACAGTTAACAAAAACAAGATTATTTAAACCAATTTCTATGGAAAAAATCGATTCTTTCGATTTTGAAAACCATATCAAATTACCAAGTTATTTAAAAAATATTTTCTTCAATTATAATGGTTCTAAAATATTAGAGAACAGCTATTTTTCAAGTGGTATTGAATATATAATTTCATTCTTGCCACTTTTAAAAAACGAATTCGATACTTCTGTGGAAGATATACTGCCTTCAGTAAGAAGCCAAGAAATGGGTGTGGGGCGTAATGATTTAGTGCCCTTTGGTATTGATCCTGGTGGAAGACTCTACTTAGTTTCAATTGGCGGAGTCGATGAGGGCGGAGTCTACTATTCAATAGTTGGGCTTTCTGAAAATGAAATGTTAAGGAAAATTGCTGATAGCTTTGAAGAATTTATAAATGGGTTAAAACCAGAGGAGGAGTAAAAGTAGTTGTGTACCAAATTGCACCTACCCATTTTGCAAATAGCACAACATGCAGTTTGTCAGGCTTTTTGGTAATGTCAATAGCAGTAGAAAATGGGCGTATTTAACCCTTATTTTCTGTCTAAATTTATAGAACAACAGAAAGAAATAAGTGAGGAGTAGATTATCATATTTTGTTGTACCTATGTTGTACCCAGTCATTTTAAAACCTCTAAAACCCTTAGTAGTCCCGGCGAGAATCGAACTCACATCAAAAGTTTAGGAAACTTCTATTCTATCCATTGAACTACGGGACCAAGAGCGGCTGCAAATATCGGTTAAATATTTCCTTTTCAGAAAAACTTATTAAGGACGGGATTTGGTTTTTATCATTGCTGCCAACTCAATCCAATCTTCAAGTATTTGAGTACCCTCATCCATTATCAGATCATACTTGCCTGTATCGCTGCTATTGTCTTCCTCGCCATCTTTTAGCTTCTCCTTTTTTATACTCTTGTCCAGTTTGCGTTTGGCACTTCTTGCGTTTTCTTTTTCTTTGCGTTTATCAACCTGAGCTTGGGCAGCTGCTAGTTGCAAGGGTAAAAGTTTTTCTTCTTTTTGTTTTTCTTTATCCTCAAAGTCCTCCTCCAAATATTGAAATTCCGCATTTTTTTCTATCCTTTTTTGATGGTCGTCAATTAAAGACATTTTAAATTTATCTAGTTCCAAAAATTGGTCGAAATGAGAAGGAGGAATTTCATCGTAAGGAAGTGCATACGGATCGGCACTTTCACCAAAAAGGGTAGAGTCGATAAGCGACGGAAACTGTACATCGGGTATTACACCACGGTGCTGGGTGCTGCCCCCAGTTATTCTATAAAACTTAGCAATGGTGGGTTTTATTTCTCCCATTTTGGGACCCATAGGATTGCTTTCATTAAATTGGTTCAAGTCCAATAGGTTTTGAACGGTGCCCTTGCCATAAGTGCGTTCGCCAACTATCATAGCTCTATGATAATCTTGCAATGCGGCCGCAAATATTTCGGAAGCAGAAGCACTGCCGCGGTTAACCAATACTGTCATCGGTCCTCCATAATTCAAATTGGTATCGCGGTCTTCGTCAACTTCTACCTGTCCATATAAGTTTTTTACTTGCACCACAGGTCCTCTTCTTATAAATAAACCTGATAACGTTATAGCTTCTTGCAAAGAGCCCCCTGTATTATTTCGTAAATCGAAAACCAGTGCTTGTATTTTTTCACGCTTCAAAGAGTCCAATAATTTTCTAACATCGGTAGCTGTGCCCTGGTAAAAAACCGGCAAATTAATCACTCCGATTTTATAATCTTTTTTACCCCGCTTTAAGTTTTTAATTTCACATTTGGCACGTTGTTCCTCTAGTCTAATCAAATCTCTTTTTATTTCAATTGTTTTTCTGGGGTCAGTAGGGCCTGCGGTTTTGGGTATAATTTGTAGTTTCACCCAGGTATCTTTTTCACCTCTAATAAGTGCTACCACATCATCCAATCTCCAACCTACTACATCAACCAATTCTCCTTCTTGTCCCTGCCCAACTGCTACTATTTTATCGCCATCAAAAATAGCTTTGCTGCGGTCGGCAGGTCCACCTTTTACCAACTCACGCACTTTGGTGTATTCACCATCCATAGTAAGCGTAGCACCTATTCCTTTAAGTTGCTGCGACATATTTACATGAAAATCTTCTGCTACTCTGGGAGAGAAATAATCGGTATGCGGATCAACACAGCCAGTATAGGCATTCATAAACGATGAGAAAGCATCCTCGTTCTTTATTTTCGACATTTGTGTTTGAAAGTTCTTATATCTTTTAAGAATGGTTTCGTTTATTTCTGCCCCATTCTTGCCAGCTAGTTTCATTTGCAAGGCCTCATATTTTATTTTTTTGGTCCACCAAGTATTTTGCTCTGTTTCATCTTCGAACCACGACTGTTTTTCTCTGTCAAATAAAAAATAATCCTCCTTGCTAAAACTAAACGTGTCCTTTAGTAGGTTAGCAACAAAACCAATACGGTTAGCTATTCTGCTCAGGTAAGCATTATATATATAAAAGCCTGCATCACTATTGCCCGATTTCAAATCATCATCCAACCTCAACTTGTATTTGTCAAACAATTGTATATCTGATGCCAAAAAGTATTGTCTCCCATCATCAAGTATTTGCAAATATTTAGTATATACTTTTGCTGAATACTCGTCATCAATCAAAATTCTATTATAATGATTGTGTGATAACACATCAGCAATAAGCATCTCGGTGCGTTCATGCTGTGGCTCGGCATGAAGTTTTTTAGGTGATACATTGGTGGTGTCGCCACCAAACATATATTGGGCAAATCCTACAAACAGGATTAAGAATATTAATTTTCGCATATATGATATTGGGTGTTCAAATATAAGACCAAACAAAAACCCCAACCATCTTTACGACTTGGTTGGGGTTTTTGTTTCAAACATTATTTTATAATTTAATAAATTTCTTTACTTCCTGTCGCCCATTTTGTTTAAGGAAAACCAGATAGGCTCCTGCTTTCAGATCAGAAACATTAATGGGGATGTTTTGGTTTCCACTTCCCAAACTATATAATTCGCTATTGAATACCTGCTTCCCTGTTAAATCGACCACTGATAAAAACACATTGGATGTTTTTTCCAAATTAAAAATAAGGGTGATATTATCAGTCGCAGGATTTGGATACACATTTAAACTGGTATTGCTTACTGTATTCTGTGGTTCAGAAATACCGGTTACTTGGCTGTTACTCATAAAAAATCCGCGTCCATGTGTTCCAATATAAAATGTGGGTCCCATCCATGGTCGGTCTTCGTATTGTTTGATACTAAATACAGGAACACGCTCCATACCGTTATTGGCTTCTACCCATGTTTGCCCACCATCGTTGCTGGTCCATATTCCCAAGTCGGTAGCTGCAACCAATTTTTTGCTGTCATCTATATTGATTGCAATATCATATACGGGCATTTGTGGCAAATTACTCTGTATGGATTTGAAAGTTACATTGGCTACTATCGTATCTAATGCATTGTTTGTTTCATATAAATAAGCCGTATTGCCATAGTTTGCCAAAGAAACTATCATGTGGTTAGAATCATTAGGGTCAACCTCTACACCCGTAATAACACGACCCACAAATAGACCATTGCCAATCTCGGAAAAAGTATGCCCGGTAACAGTGCGAGGTGAATCAGTATATGTTGCCGCGTTAAGTCCTGCAAAACGGTATAATAAACCATCGAAAGTTCCGCAATATAAATTATTCCAGTTGCTGCTTATCCCAAGAGACTTAGGTTGATTGCCACGCCATCCTCCTGTAGGGTTCCATTCTGCAAGTCTAAACCATTGTGGTTTTCCATCATTAGTCAATTTATTTTTTACCAATGCCTCACGAGTGATAAACACTGATCCTCCGTCTCCAGTTGTATTATTCATCCCCACCGCAAATAGGGATGAGGAGTCCTGATAATGTTCTCTAAAAAGAATAGGTGTATTAAATATTTTGCTAAAGTTATTCGTTTTATCGGTGCATTTTGAAAGGCCAGTTGCTGAACCAAATTTAGGATCTATTTTGTTGATCATATCGCAATCATAGAAAAAGTCTTCTGAAGTTCCTCCAGTCAACGACCTTGTTACGGCACCATAATAAGTGCTATAAAACATAATTTGTGGATTTACATGTGATATTTCACATTGAAAACCATCTCCCCCAAATACTTCTACCGCTCCTTGTACGGTATTGCGGCTACCGTTAATAAACTGAGTTCCATTGTCTTGTGCTCCGCCTATAATATTACCACGCCAATCGGCAGCAACATCATAAAATTGGGTAACATTATATCCTTTATTGCAAACTGAAAAGGTAACACAACCATTTGTTGATTTAGTAATACCTCCATCGGATCCTATATAGGTAGTGAAAGTTTTATTTTGGGTATTTGCCTCAGCAAATACAATAGCATGTTTATCGGAATGTATATAATAGGGACTGAATTCACTTCCGCCGATAAGAGCGGTTTTATTCCAGCCCGATTTGGTGCCCCTGCCAGGCCCCTGCCATTCCCACCAATCGCAGCCTGTAGCAAATATCCGTTCAGGGTCAGTAGGATCAACAGCAATTACATTGTTCCAAAGACCTTGCCCTTGCAGGCCATTCGACAATGGGTCAAAATCGGCTGGCGATGTGGCACCGGTAGCAATTTTAGTCCAATTGTCACCCGCATCTTTCGATTGGTAAACCCCTTCTAACCTGTTATTTGTAGAGGAAGAAGTCATACAATAAATATAATCGGGGTTCGATTGCGAAATGGCTAATGAAATATTATTAATGCCACCTGACATAGGAGATTTGCTTACTCTGGTAAAAGCAGCTTTACCGTCATCACTCCTAAAAATACCCGTGGCTGTAGCTACAAACACCTTACCATTGCCTGCTACTTTCAAATCCATGCAGGTTGCATTAGGACCACCATTCACTTTACTCCAGTTTACACCTTTATCTTCACTATAATAATACCCGCTTGATGAGGCTGCATACACTCGATTGTTAGTGGGATCGCTGCCCATTGATTGAACAGAAGCCCATGTTGATGTTTTAGTTAGTAAATCAAAACTGGCACCACCATTTTTTTGCATATAAACTCCGCTTCCATAAAATCCACTTTCTCCTATTCCTCCGGGATAACCCATAAATGCGTTTTCACCAGTTCCGTAATATATATCTCCATTGGGTGTTTGTGCAATGGCGTTCACACAGCGATTGTTTTTCTTGGTATCAATTCTTTGCCACGAGCTGCCACCTGTGGTCGATTTCCAAAGGCCACCGCTAACACCACCAGCATACACTGTTTTTTGAGTAGGGTCTTGGTTGTCTATTAATATAGCACGGGTACGACCGCCCACATTGTCTGGACCTTTCTCTTGCCAATCAAGTGGCCACTTGGTAGCTCGTAGGTTAATGAGAGCATCGGCTTGGCGTATGGCATTTTGTACATCCTTTGGATCTACTTTATTTGTAACTTGGTTAGCCCTAAGTTTATGCATCATGTCAGCATAAGCAGAAGATGAACGCTCTTCCCATTCTTCGCCATCACCATCCATCTGCAAACGCGATTTCCGAGGAGCATAATCTTTGCCTTCATTAATAAAGGACCCAAGCGTGAATCCTGCTATTACTATAGCCCCAATCCATATTGTATACTTTTTCATATTTATTTTTTATAAAAGTGGTTTCAAATTAACGGTATTTTTTAATACCAATCAAACTTATAAATGTTTTTCACTATGATAGCTCGATCTTACCAATGCTCCAGATTCTACATATTGCAAACCTCGGCTTAATCCTTCTTCTTTATACATCGCAAATATATCAGGGTGAATAAACTCTTCTACTTGTAAATGCATTTTTGTAGGTTGCAAATATTGTCCCAATGTAAGTACGTCGCAACCATGTGCTGCCAAATCGTCCATGGCTTCAAAAACTTCATCTGTGGTTTCACCAACACCCAACATAATCCCTGATTTTGTTCTGCGGCCGCGTTCTTTGGTTAGCTTTATTTGTTCCAAGCTTCTTTCATACTTTGCTTGGGGTCTTACTTTTTTATATAATCTTTTCACTGTTTCCATATTGTGTGAAACGACCTCTGGCTTTTCATCTATCACTTGATATAATAAATCCCATTTCGATTGAAAATCAGGAATTAAAGTTTCTATAGTGGTAAATGGGTTTTGTTCTTTAACCAAACGAATGGTATCTGCCCACACCAAAGCTCCTTTGTCTTTTAGCTCGTCTCTGTTTACCGAAGTGATAACGGCATGTTTTACACCCATTAATTTTATAGCTTCGGCTACTCGGGTTGGTTCATCCAAATCATATTCTGTTGGTCGGCCCGTAGCTACTGCACAAAAGGAACATGAACGGGTGCATATATTTCCCAATATCATAAAGGTTGCTGTGCCTGCTCCCCAGCATTCGCCCATGTTTGGACAATTTCCGCTCTCGCAAATAGTATGAAGTTTATATTCATCTACCAGTTTCCTCACATTCAAATAGTTTTGACCTGTAGGTAATTTTACCTTTAACCAATCTGGTTTTTTTGCTCTAGGAGGCTCGTTATCTATTATAGGGATTTCCAACATTAATTTATATTCCTTTTAACTCATTCTAAATACCAATGGTTGCATTAAAAACAAAAAAACAGGAAAATAAGTTTTTATCTTTTAGCTTAGAACTCCTGTAAAAATCTGTTATATACACTGCTAAAAAAATATAATTTTAATTAATGGCTATTACCGATTGTATTTCAGGAATTGCCCTGCGTATGCCTTCTTCTAGGCCAGCCTTCATGGTCATATTACTCATGTCGCAACTGCTGCACGAGCCGGTTAGCCTAACTCTTACCACCATTTCGGGGGTTATATCTACCAGCTCTACATTGCCGCCATCTGCTATTAGATAGGGCCTCATGGCGTTTAGTGCTTCTTCAATTCGGGGGGTTAATTCTTCTTGCATTTTTGGGGATTCAAAATTACTATATTTTAGCCACTTTTTTATACATGGGCTACATTTTCTTTTATGTTGTTTACAATAGATACTTGCCTAGCAACTTGGCCCGCCATTTTGTTAAAGGCATCTGACAACATATCATCCGCTGAGGCAACGATGGGTACACCTTCATCTCCCGCTTTGCCCACAGGAATTGAAAGCGGAATTTGTCCCAACAGTTCTATATTAAATTGGGTGGCTAATTTCTGTCCGCCACCTTCGCCAAATATATAATACTTGTTCTGCGTCAACTCAGGTGGTGTAAACCACGACATGTTTTCTACCACGCCCAATAAGGGTACTTTTATCATGGGCATATTAAACATAGCTGCTGCTTTTTCGGCATCGTCTAATGCCACTTGCTGTGGGGTGGTAACTAAAACTACTCCTGTTAACGGAAAATTTTGGCACAACGTTAATTGTATATCGCCAGTGCCTGGAGGAAGGTCGATAATGAGGTAATCTAAATCGCCCCAATCCACATCGTTCATTAATTGCCGAAGTGCTGACGATATCATAGGTCCACGCCATACTATAGCTTGTCCTGGCTCCACTATTAATCCCACTGATATGGCTTTGATGCCAAATTTATCTATCGGTACCATCATGTTTTTTCCATTTATTTCACGCATCTCTAGCGGACTTTTATGCAAGCCCAACATGGTGGGAATAGACGGTCCATATATATCTGCATCTAACAATCCTGTCTTTGCTCCCGCCTTTGCTAGTGCCAATGCAAGGTTTACAGCGATGGTCGATTTGCCTACGCCGCCTTTGCCTGAGGCAATGGCTATCATATTTTTTATTCCTTTCAACTCATGCCGTTCTTGCCCTGTAACACGACTTGTCATCTTTATTTCCAAATCAATATCTTTGCTAATGAAATGACGAACCGCCGTGGTACAAGCATGTTGTATCATATCTTTCATGGGGCAGGCGGGCGTGGTAAGCTCCACCTCGAAATATATTTTGCTTGGGCTGATATCAATTTTTTGCACCATGCCCAATGTTACGATATCTTTTTTTAGATCGGGATCATCTACATTGCTTAGGGCTTGTAGCAATTGCTTTACTGTTATTTCCATAATTGTTTGTGCTGCAAAATTAGGTATATATCGCCATTGTTCGACCCCCGATGGGGTCGTAGATTTATAACCCAATGCATATCTATAAATCTGCGACTCTGAAGGAGTCGAACATTTGCAATCTAACTTTACGCCGTTATTGAATTATGTTTATAAAATGTAATTACCCAAGCCTACTTTTGCACCAGTATGCTTAGCAATCAACAAGTAAAAACCATACAAATAGTGATGGTTATTTTTATAGTAAGTACTGTAATGAGTGTGGCCTATATTATATATTCATCTCAGAAGCAGAAACAGGAAAAAGAGGATGCAGAATATTATTTCCAAATGAGCAGTACATTGAAAAAAGCAAATGATAATTTAATCAAATCTCAGAAAACAGATACGGGGAATATATATATTATACCAACAGATAGTTTAGCAAAATTAAATTATTATAATAGTGAATTGCCGGATAGTGTGAATGAGAAAATAGGCAGAGGGGATTTGAAGAAGTTGAAGATAATTCAGTAGACTTAAACTTGTGGTGTACATGAAACTATAATACTGGACAAGCAACCTTTTGAAATTAGGTGTGTCTTTAACTTTATATATAATTATGAAAAAAATATTCTACACATTTGTATTGTTTTTATTCGCACAAACATCGTTTTGTCAATTTTATTGGAAGACCGATTTTGACACCCCTGATACAGCAAAAATAAATTATGGTTTTCATATAGACACTCTGAAAAGTTCTACTTCAAAATGGCAAATCGGACATCCCCAAAAAAAGGTTTTCGATTCTGCCTACTCAAATCCCAATGCATTGGTAACTGATACTTTGAATTCGCTGCCCCCTAATGATACTTCCGGGATTATATATCATTGGTATAGCCCAGACAGATTTATATGGGGAGAATTGGTTTTACAATTCAAATATCGAATGGAAGGCAATGCTGAAGATAGAGGTATGGTTGAAATTTCGGTAGATAAAGGAAAAAACTGGTCAGATTTATCCAGCTTGGGCATGTATTATTGGGAGTATGGTTTTAAACCAACTTTAAAAGGTTCATCTGGGGGCTGGAAACATTATGGTGTTCACTTGGGGCCGTTTGTTGGGAATCATTTTTCAAACAAAATAGATTCATTTTTATTTAGATTTACCTATTTTACTTCCAATGACACAAACAAAAAAGATGGTTGGATGATTGATAATTTGAATTTTTTCTATCATATAGGAATTGAAGAGGTACAAAACGATAATTATATTTCACTATATCCAAACCCTGCCAACCAGCATTTGCAAATTGTAAAAACAAACAATACCTCCAAACAAATAGTTCAAATATTTGATTGCACCGGACAAGTATTATACAATAACTCAGACTTCACTGGCGAAACAATAAACACAAGCCAACTGAGCAATGGTATTTATATATTAAAATATTCCGATACTAAATATTACAGTATGAAGAAATTTATAGTTCAGCATCAGTAAGCATCATAGTCTTACTTTTTTTAGCCCAATTCCATTCGTCGAATAGAAAAAAATAGCGGGTAGAAATTTCCAAATATTTGCATATCAATTAACTATTCAAAATTTTCATTTGTACGATAGCTCTATCATTTCGAGCATGAGCGAGAAATCTACGAATAAATACTGAAAGCAGTAGATTCCTCGTTCCTCGGAATGACAAATACTTACTACTAAATTAAGCCCTCTTCCTCACCGTCCGCTGCTCAATTCTCTTCTCATAATTCACGCCTTTAAAAATACGTTGTACAAATATTCCGGGTGTATGTATCTGGTCGGGGTCTAGCTCGCCAGCGGGCACTAGTTCTTCTACTTCTGCTA